>NZ_DASPSP010000313.1:0-12493 GCF_035623875.1 Mycobacterium sp.
ATTCACTATCGCCATCGGCGGGGGAGCCGACGCCATGGCCGCCGCGATGTGGAAGCCGGTCTTCGGATGCTGCACGGCGATTACCAACGGCCCGTTCGGGTCGGTGGAGGCGGGCGTGACCGCGGCAACCGGGGTGATAGCGGCGTCGCGCAGCGTCGACCTCGGCCCGGGGAACGGTGGGGCCGCGGCGCCCACGACTCCAGCGAAGACCAGGCAGGCGATCATGACCACACCGAATGCCGGGGTGCGGGCCGTGCGGGTCATCAACTGCTGCACTGTCGCAACAGCGGCCCCGACGGCTGCGGGGATTTTCGAGGCCTGGGCCGCGCGAACCACCGATTCCCGCACGGTCGCGAGGGTGCTAACCAGGACAGTCGGCATTTTTGGGGCCCGCGGCACGCGAATTACCCGCTGCCGCAACTTGGCAAGGGCCGGGCGTATAGCCAAGCCTCCCCAATTGCGCACTCGCTCGTCCTCAACCTTCGAGCCCTATTAGGCACTTGTGAAACCACTTTGAGCCTCGTGACCTAAGTCACCATACATAACTGTGTGATCACAATGGCCACATTCGCAGAGTCTGTGCCCAGCGACGATACAGGTTGGCAAGGTCAAACGGCGGACGCAATTCGAGATTCGTCGGCGAGAAATCCATTTCGCTCCTAAGCGTTGCTAAGTGGTTTTCGCGGCGTGTGCGTCCGAACCATCACCGCTGGGCGCCGGCGCCTTGTCCGGGTGTCGGTCCTCCAGCAGGCCTCGCAGATGGTCCAGTTCGCGGCGCAGGGATTCGCGGGTCTTTGCGACGTCGCCGAGCGCCAGCCGCAGCGCGGCCAGTTCGCGAGCCAGGAACTCGGTGTCGGCCTTGGTCTCCTCGTCTCGGCGTCGATCCTCCTCGAGCGCAACCCGATCCCGGTTCTCTTGGCGGTTTTGGGCCAACAGAATCAGCGGCGCCGCGTAGGCGGCCTGAGTGGAGAAAGCCAGGTTGAGCAGGATGAACGGGTAGGGGTCGAACCGCAAGCTGATAGCGACAATGTTGAAAATGATCCACACCACGACCACGACCGTCTGGATCAGCAGGTAGCGACCGGTGCCGAAGAAGCGGGCAATCGATTCGGTGAACTGCCCGACGGCTTCGGGGTCCACCCGGGGCGCGACCACGCGCGAAGTGCGCGGGGTATAGAGCCGCGCGCGCGGCGCCGACTTGCTCATGACGCTCCTCCGGCCGCGTCCAGCGAGAGCTCGTCGGTGTTCGCGCGCCAGTCGTGTGGCAGCAGATGGTCGAGCACGTCATCCACGGTCACCGCGCCCAGCAGGTGATGCTGTTGGTCGACCACCGGGCCGCAAACCAGGTCGTAGGCGGCGAAATAGCGGGTGAGCACCGGTAGTGGGGTGTCTGGCGCCAGGATGGGCAGATCGGCGTCGACTATTCCGCCGACCAGCATGGCCGGCGGCTCGCGCAGCAGGCGCTGCAGGTGCACACAGCCCAGGTAGTGACCGGTCGGGGTGGCCGTCGGCGGACGGACCACCAGCACCAGCGACGACAGCGCCGTGGTGATGTCGGGGTCCCGGACCCGGGCCAGCGCCTCAGCGACCGAGGTGTCCGGGGTCAGCACCACCGGTCTGGAGGTCATCAAACCGCCCGCAGTATCGGGTGAGTGTTTCAGCAGACGCCGCACCGGGTCGGACTCCTCCGGATCCATCTGGCGCAGTAGTCCCTCGGCCAGGGTCGGATTCATCGTGCCGAGCAGGTCGGCGGCGTCGTCGGGATCCATCTCCTCGAGCACGTCGGCCGCGCGTTCATCGCCCAGTTGCATCAACAACTCCGCCTGCTCCTCTTCGGACAGCTCCTGCAAAATGTCGGCGAGCCGGTCGTTATCCAGCGCGCTGGCCACCTCGTAGCGCCGCTTGGGGGGCAGCTCACGCACCGCGTCGGCCACGTCGATCGGCCGCCATTTTTCGAACTGATGCAGCAGCTGGGCCACCCCCTGGCCTGGCATCGCCAGCGCCGAAGGGGTCAGCCCCTGGACGCTGCGCCAGCCCACGATGTGGACGTTGCTGCGCCGGCCGAACCGTCTGGGAATGCGCACCGCGACGCGCGTCACCATCCAGTCGCGGGTGCGGTTCTGCTCCAAACCGAGGTCGGTGACGACGACGTCGGTGTCGGCGAGCTCTGGCATTTCCGGGTCGTTGACCCGCACCTTGGTGTCGATGATTTGTCCCATCACCAGCACTTCACCGGGCCGTTGCTGGAACCGGCGTATTGACACGCTGGCGGTGTTGAGCGTCAGCGCCTTGGGTTCGATCGCCGCGACCCGCAGAATTGGCACGAATATTCTTCGGCGCGAGAGCATTTCGACTACGAGTCCAAGTACCCGGGGTTGCTGGCGGACAATGCTGATGCTGACCACGACGTCGCGCACTCGGCCGAGGGACTCACCCATCGGCCCCAGCACCGTCATTCGCGCCAGCCGCGCGGCGTACACCCTGTTGATCGAGGCCATGGTGCACAGGGTATTCAAGAGGGGTGAGTGAAGCGTGACCAACGCCTATCGACCCCGCCGCACTTGCCTGTCGGTGCCGGGTAGCAGCCAGAAGATGATCGATAAGGCCAAAAGTCTTTCCGCCGATGAGGTCTTCCTGGATTTGGAGGATGCCGTCGCGCCGGAGGCGAAGGCCGCGGCTCGCACGCGGGTGGCCGCCGCACTGGCCGAGCCCGGATGGGCCGGGCAACTGCGCGGCGTTCGGGTCAACGGCTGGACTACGCCGTGGACTCACGCCGACATCATCGAGGCGGTTTCCACTGTTGGCGCTGCGGCCGACGCCAAGCTCGATGTCGTCGTGCTGCCCAAAGTCTCTGATGTCTCCCACGTTCAGGCGCTCGACCTGCTGCTGACCCAGTTGGAGACCGTGCACGGGCTACCGATGGGCGAGATCGGCATCGACGCGCAGATCGAAGATGCCCGCGGTCTGATGAACGTCGACGCGATCGCGGCCCAGCCACGGGTGCAGGCTCTGGTGCTCGGGCCCGCCGACCTCATGGCCAGCCTCAACATGCGCACGCTGGTCGTCGGCGAGCAGCCCGAAGGCTACGACGTCGGCGACGCCTACCACCACGCACTGATGACGATCCTGGTGGCTGCCCGTGCGCATGGCATCGCCGCGATCGACGGCCCCTACCTGAAAGTGCGTGATGTGGCGGCGTTTCGGCGAGTGGCGGGCCGGTCGGCGGCACTGGGTTATGACGGTAAGTGGGTATTGCATCCCGACCAGATCGCCGCGGGCAACGAGATCTTCAGTCCACGCCAAGACGAGTACGACCACGCCGAGCTGATTCTGGAGGCCTACGAATGGCACACCTCAGCCGCCGGCGGTGCCCGCGGAGCGGTGATGCTCGGCGACGAGATGATCGACGAAGCCAGCCGCAAGATGGCTTTGGTGATCGTCGCTAAAGGCCGTGCAGCGGGCATGCAGCGTCAGTCGGGTCCGTTCGTGCCGCCGAACGGATCACGTTAAGGACGGCGAGTGCAACGCCGCCATGGCTGCGACCACGAATATCACCAGCAGCACCGCCGCGGTCACGCCGATTGCAATCCCGGCGATGGCAAGTCCGCGACCCTGCTGATTGGTCCGCTTGATCTGACTGAGCGCGACTACCCCGAGCACCGCACCAATAATCGGAATCAGTATCCCGATGTAGCAGAGGAAGCTCAGTGGAATGCCTAGCACCCCACCCGCGATCGAGGTAACCAGGGAACCGATGGCCAGCCCATTGGTCTCGTGCGAACGATCCCGGTAGGGCTGATAAGGGTCGTACCGGCCGGGATATCCCGGCGGGCCGCCATAGCCGGCCCCGTAGCCCGGTGGGGGATAGGGCTGGCCATATGCCGGCGGGGGCGGCGGATATGACGGACCGCCGTAACCCGGTGCGTCTTGATATCCGGTCGGTCCGTAACCGCTGGGAGGCGGATAAGCCGGCGGCGGATAGTCGGAGGTCGGCGGGTTCCACGGCGGCACCGGCCCCGACGGTGGCGCATTGCGGGGCGCGTCCGGGTCCGGCTGGGCGGGCGGTTGTCCGGCATACGCAGGCGGGGCGAACTCCTCCCACGGGCGTGCCTCCGGGGTGTGCGGAGTCTGCTTTGCTTCGTCGTGTCCTTCCTTGTCGAAGCCGCCGCCCTGAAATGTCATGCTCTTCAACCTAGCGTGATGGCCGAGCGAACCGCGCGGACCAAGCATGAGCCGGGCACCCGGACGCGCCGTTTGTGCTGGTGGTAGGCCAGGTGGGGTGCTGGCGGCAGCACGGCGATGTTTCCGCGGGCGAGGCGGAGGACAATGAAACCATGACGAGCCCCTTCCAGCACGGACAGGTTCCCGGTGCTACACCCGGCACCCCGGCCGCGAGCCGGCGTGCCCCCGGATTGCCGACGCCGCCGAAAGGCTGGCCAGTCGGGTCATATCCCACCTACGCGGAAGCGCAGCGAGCCGTCGACTACCTGTCTGAGCAACAGTTCCCGGTGCAACAGGTGACGATCGTCGGCGTCGACCTGATGCAGGTCGAGCGGGTCACCGGGCGGCTGACCTGGCCGAAAGTGCTCGGCGGCGGCGTGATCACCGGCGCCTGGCTGGGTCTTTTTATCGGCTTGGTGCTGGGGTTCTTCAGCCCCAACCCCTGGGGAGCGTTGACGACCGGACTGATCGCCGGGGTGTTCTTCGGCTTGATCACCTCTGCGGTCCCGTACGCGATGGCACGCGGGACCCGGGATTTCAGTTCGACGATGCAGTTGGTCGCCGGCCGCTACGACGTGCTCTGCGACCCGCAAAACGCGGAGCGGGCTCGGGATCTGCTTGCCCGCTTGGCAATCTGACTCGACGGCCGGCTGGCCGTTTGCCGGCGTGTTGCATACCACGCGCGCCTGGCTCTACCGTCTGCCGCGGGGCAGTCGACGACTGGCAGAAAGGGCGGTGCGGTGGCGAGTCGTCGCGGGCGCGCAGTCCGGCTGAGCGCGGTCGCGCTTGCGACGCTATCCACCGCTTCGCTGGTATCGGCCTGCGGCCCCGGCAACGGGCGGGTGATCAGCTTCTACACCCCGGCCAGCGCTGCCGCGACCTTCACTGCGATAGCCAAGCGCTGCACCGATCAGCTCCGCGGGCCGTTCACCATCCGGCAGTTCAGCCTGCCCCGGTCTACTGACGACCAGCGGCTGCAGCTGGCCCGCCGGCTGAGCGCTAACGACCGCACCTTGGACGTCATTGCGCTCGACGTGATCTGGACGGCGGAATTCGCCGAAGCCGGCTGGACGCTGCCGCTGTCGGACGACCCGGCCGGTCGTGCCGACATTGACGCCACCACCGACACTCTGTCGGGGCCGCTTGCCACGGCCACCTGGAAGCACCGGCTCTATGCCGCACCCATTACCACCAATACCGAATTGCTCTGGTACCGGCCCGATTTGATGAAAAAGCCGCCGGCAACCTGGACCGCGATGGTCGATGAGGCAACCCGGTTGCACGCCGCGGGCAAACCCAGCTGGATCGGCGTACAGGCCAGCCAGGGCGAGGGTTTGGTGGTGTGGTTCAACACCCTGCTGGAAAGTGCGGGCGGCCAGGTGCTGTCCGATGACGGCCGCAAGGTCACGTTGACCGACACGCCCGCACACCGTGCCGCCACCGTCAGTGCCCTGCGGATCCTCAAGTCGGTGGCCACCGCGCCTGGCGCCGACCCGTCGATCACCCGGACCGACGCGGGCACTTCCCGATTGGCGTTCGAGCAGGGTAAGTCCGCGTTGGAGGTCAACTGGCCATACGCGCTGGCGTCCATGCTGGAGAACGCGGTGAAGGGCGGTGTGGCGTTTTTGCCGCTCAACCGCCGTCCGGACCTGGTCGGCAGCATCAACAGCGTCGGCGCATTCGTGCCGACCGACCGGCAGTTCCGCGCTGCCTACGACGCCGCCAAGTTGGTGTTCGGTTTCGCCCCCTACCCCGGCGTGCAGCCCGGCCGGCCGGCCAAGGTGACGATCGGTGGGTTGAATCTGGCGGTGGCCAGGACGACGCGTCATAAAGCCGAGGCCTACCAGGCGATCAGATGCCTGCGCGACGGGCAAAGCGAAAAGTACATCTCGCTCCAAGGAGGGCTGCCCGCGGCACGCACCTCGCTATACTCCGACCCGCAGTTCCAGGCGAAGTACCCGATGTACAACATCATTCGCCAACAACTCACCAACGCTGCTGCCCGTATCGCGACGCCGGTCTACCAGGCGGTGTCCACTCGGATGTCAGCCACACTGAGCCCGATCAACGAGATCGACCCGGACAAGACGGCCGACGAGCTCGCCATGCAGGTGCAGAAGGCCATCGACGGCCGGGGGTTGTTGCCGTGACCGCGACCGTCCCGCACACCGAGAACCGCAGGTCGGAGAAGCGGCTGGCGTTCGCTCTGGTCGCGCCCGCGGCGACGGTGATGCTGGCGGTCACGGCTTATCCGATTGGCTACGCGGTTTGGCTGAGCCTGCAGCGCAATAACTTCACCACGCCGAACGCCACCGCGTTCATCGGGCTCGGCAACTACCAAACGATCTTGACTGACCGGTATTGGTGGACGGCACTTGCTGTCACAGTGGCGATCTCGGTTGTCTCGGTGTCGATCGAATTCGTGCTGGGCCTGACGCTGGCGTTGGTGATGCACCGCACGCTGATCGGCAAAGGTCTGGTGCGCACCGCGGTACTCATCCCGTACGGCATCGTCACGGTGGTCGCGTCCTACAGCTGGTACTACGCCTGGACGCCGGGCACCGGCTACCTGGCCAACCTGCTACCGCCAGGTAGCGCTCCGCTGACTCACCAGATTTCGTCGCTGAGCATTGTGGTCCTCGCTGAGGTCTGGAAGACGACGCCGTTCATGTCATTGCTGCTTCTCGCCGGCTTGGCGCTGGTGCCCGAGGATCTGCTGAAGGCGGCGCAGGTCGACGGCGCCGGCGCGTGGCGACGGTTGACGAAGATCACCTTGCCACTGATCAAACCGGCGATCCTGGTGGCGCTGCTGTTCCGCACGCTGGACGCGTTCCGGATCTTCGACAACATCTATGTACTCACCGGAGGATCCGGCAACACCGGTTCGGTGTCGATCCTTGGCTACGACAACCTGTTCAAAGGCTTCAATGTTGGCCTCGGCTCGGCGATTTCGGTGCTGATCTTCGGATGCGTCACGATCATCGCGTTCCTTTTCATCAGGGTGTTCGGTGCGTCAGCGCCGGGCATCGACGGCGATGGGCGCTGAGCCGTGACTGCGGCGATAGGTGTCCGGCGCGCTGCCAGCTGGGTGATCGTCGACATCCTGGTGCTGCTGTATGCGCTGTTCCCGGTGTTGTGGATCCTCAGCCTGTCGCTCAAGCCGACGTCAACGGTCAAGGACGGCAAGCTGATTCCCTCGTCGGTGACCTTCGACAACTACCGTGGAATCTTCCGGGGCAATGTTTTCAGCTCGGCTCTGATCAACTCCGCTGGAATCGGCTTGCTCACCACGGTGATCGCGGTGGTGATCGGCGCGATGGCAGCCTACGCGGTGGCGCGGTTGAACTTTCCGGGCAAGCGGCTGTTAATCGGTGCGACGCTGCTGATTTCGATGTTCCCGGCAATCTCGCTGGTCACACCGCTGTTCAAAATCGAGCGGCGGATCGGGCTGTTCGATACCTGGCCCGGGCTGATCATCCCCTACATAGCCTTCGCACTACCGCTGGCGATCTATACGCTGTCGGCGTTCTTCCGGGAGATCCCGTGGGACCTGGAAAAAGCGGCCAAAATGGATGGCGCTTCGCCAGGACAAGCATTCCGGAAGGTGATCGCCCCGTTGGCAGCACCGGGAATCGTGACCGCGGCGATCCTGGTGTTCATCTTCGCCTGGAACGATCTGTTACTCGCTTTGTCGTTGACCGCCACCAAGGCCGCGATCACCGCCCCGGTGGCAATCGCCAACTTCACCGGCAGTTCGCAATTCGAGGAGCCAACCGGATCGATCGCAGCCGGCGCAATGGTGATCACGGTTCCGATTATCGTTTTTGTTCTAGTCTCCCAACGACGGATAGTCGCTGGGTTGACCTCCGGCGCGGTGAAGGGATAGCTCGATGGCCGAGATTGTGTTGGACAGGGTGACGAAGAGTTACCCCGACGGCGCGACGGCCGTGAAGGAACTCAGTCTCACGATCGCCGAAGGCGAGTTCATCATCCTGGTCGGGCCGTCCGGCTGCGGGAAGTCCACGACGCTGAATATGATTGCCGGACTTGAAGATATTTCGTCTGGGGAGCTGCGCATCGGCGGTGAGCGGGTGAATGAGAAGGCGCCCAAAGACCGCGATATCGCAATGGTGTTCCAGTCCTACGCGCTCTACCCGCATATGACGGTGCGACAGAACATCGCATTCCCGCTCACGCTGGCCAAGATGAAGAAGGCGGACATCGCGGACAAGGTCGAGGACACCGCGCGAATTCTTGACCTGACCGACGTTCTCGACCGCAAGCCCTCGCAGCTGTCCGGTGGGCAGCGGCAGCGGGTCGCGATGGGTAGGGCAATCGTGCGCCACCCCAAGGCATTCCTGATGGACGAGCCGCTGTCAAACCTCGACGCCAAATTGCGGGTCCAGATGCGTGGCGAGATCGCCCGGCTTCAGCGGAGGCTTGGCACCACCACTGTCTACGTGACTCACGACCAAACCGAGGCCATGACACTCGGTGACCGAGTGGTGGTCATGCGCGGCGGTGTTGCGCAGCAGATCGGTACGCCCGACGAGCTTTATGAGCGGCCGGCCAACCTGTTCGTCGCGGGCTTCATCGGCTCGCCGGCGATGAACTTCTTTCCCGGGACGCTGACCGCGACCGGCTTGAACCTGCCATTCGGCGAGGTCACGCTGACCCAACCCGTCCACGATGTGCTCGCGCAGCATCCGGCACCGGACGAGGTCATCGTCGGGGTCCGCCCGGAGCATCTGCAAGACGCCGCTCTGATCGACGGCTACCAGCGCATCAGCGCACTGACTTTCGAGGTGAAGGTCGACATGGTCGAGTCGCTGGGTGCCGACAAATATGTCTACTTCACCACCGAGGGTTGCGTTGTTCATTCGGACCAACTATCCGATCTCAACGAGGAATCCGGGGGAGACGAGCACGAATTCGTGGCCAGAGTGCCCGCCGCGTCGAAAGCGGCAAACGGGAAGTCACTCGAATTGGCCTTCGACACCTTGAAACTCGCCGTTTTCGATGCCCGCACCGGCGTGAATTTGACCGTTCCACTGCCATCCGAGACTGAGTGACCCAGCCATTGGCCCGGGTGCGCGCGCATCTGTCTGTTCACTTCTTGCAAGCGGGCCTCGACACCGAGCCTGACGCGGCGAGCGTGACGTTTCTGGGCGCCGAGCCGATCGAGGTGCTGCGCTTTGGCCCCGGCCCCGACGGCGTGGTGCATTATGTCTCGCTGGGCTGCTCACGCCATCCGATGATCGACCCGGCGGCGATGGTCATCGATAGCCGACGTGGTCCGCGGGCCGAAGTTGTTCTGCGCCTGCGTGATCCGGGAGCAGCTACCGGCCTGGCCCGCAGCCTGGCCATCGTGGCGGCATCCCCGGCGGTTGAAGGTGTGGTGTTGACGCCGGACGCGCTGGTCGACCTCGGCACGCCGCTATGGGTGCGGTCGTCGGCGCGCGCGCCGTTCACCGCGGTACTGTTGGGCCGCAGCGACATTTCCGACCTACCGCTGGACCCGCCACGAGACCCGGTGCACTTTCTGTCGGCAACGCCGATCACCGCGACCGAGGCCGCCTGGGTCCGGCTGAAAGGCGCCGACGCGATGCGCGACATGTGGCAAAGCGACGGGGTCGACGTGCTGGATCCCAATCGACCTGCCGCACAGCCAAACTAACGCTAGAGCCAGTCTCTGCGCCGGAAGTTGCGGTACAACAGCGCAACGATGATCACCATACCGATGAGGACCGCCGGGTAACCCCAATGCCATTTCAGGATGGGCATGTACTCGAAGTTCATTCCGTAGATACCGGCGATCATCGTGGGCACCGCCAGAATGCCAGCCCATGCCGATATCTTGCGCATGTCGGTGTTCTGCTGCATTTCGACCCGGGCCAGCGCGGCCTGTACCAACGAGCTGAGATTCTCGTCGTAGCTGGCGATCTGATCGGCGGCGTGGGTGTGGTGGTCGCCGACGTCGCGCAAATAGCGCCGCACTTCTTTGGAGATCAGGTCCTTGTGTTCGGTCTGCAACCGCGCGAACGGGACCGAAAGCGGGTTGACGGACCTGCGCAACTCGACGACTTCCCGCTTGAGCAGATAGATCGGCTCGATTTGGGTCCGGTGGCCGGGCGCGAACGCTACTTCCTCTATGGCGTCGATATCGGTCGCCATCAGGTCGGTCACCTCGAGGTAGTGGTCTACCACCGAGTCGGCGATGGCGTGCATCACCGCAAACGGGCCCAGTCGCATATGCTCGGGGTCGGCATCCATCCGCTTGCGCACCTCGGATAACCCGCCGTGCTCGCCGTGCCGGACTGTCACCACGAAATCCCCGTTGACGAAAATCATGATCTCACCGGTCTCGACGATCTCACGGGTCAGCACCAGCGAATCGTGCGGAACATAGTTGACCGTCTTGAGAACCAGAAACAGTGTCTCGTCGTAACGCTCCAACTTCGGCCGCTGGTGGGCCTGTACGGCGTCCTCGACCGCCAATGGGTGCAGGCCGAAAACGCTGCCGACCTCCTGCATCTGGTGCTCGGTGGGTTCGTGCAGGCCGATCCAGGCGAAGGCGTATTGCCCGGCCAGCTGCAACTCACCCACCTTGGCCCGTGCCTCTGCGTGGGTGAAAGTCCCGGGCAGCCGCACGCCGTCCACGTAGATACCGCAGTCGACAACCGCCTCATCGGCAGGCACCTGATTTCGCTGCGGATGGGGAGGCTCGTCCCTTTCAGGCCGTGCCGTAGGACGCAGTGTTTCAGGTATATCGCGAAACGAAGGCATCCTTCACCTCCCGTCGCAGTGCGGATCCGATGAAGCCTCGGTCATGCTACGCGCCTTAGTTAGCCATTGCCCGTCAGCGGGTGCGGCTGAGCTGGCGTGATTGACGCCGAAGGCGCCCCTGGGTCGGGGCCGGGGTTTATCGAGCGCCTGCGTGCGCTAGTTTCGACCCGACGCGAGTCTGTATAGGCCCGACCGCCACGAGGAGTGAACTGACGTGAGCACGACACCGTTAAAGGTTGGCGTCACTGGCGCTGCCGGCCAGATTGGCTACAGCCTGCTGTTTCGCCTGGCGAGCGGCTCACTGCTGGGTCCTGACCGCCCGATCGAGCTGCGTCTGTTGGAGATCGAACCTGCCCTCAAGGCGCTCGAAGGCGTTGTGATGGAGCTCGACGACTGCGCGTTCCCACTGCTGTCCGGAGTGCAGATCGGCGCGGACCCGAACAAGATTTTCGACGGCGTGAACCTGGCCCTGCTGGTCGGTGCGAAGCCCCGCGGTCCGGGGATGGAGCGGGGTGACCTGCTGGAGGCCAACGGCGCGATCTTCACCGCGCAGGGCAAGGCGCTGAACTCCGTCGCCGCCGACGACATCCGCATCGGCGTGACCGGCAACCCGGCCAACACCAACGCGCTGATCGCGTTGAACAACGCGCCCGACATCCCGCACGAACGGTTCTCGGCGTTGACGCGGCTGGACCACAACCGGGCCATCTCGCAGCTGGCCCACAAGACGGGGGCCGACGTCAGCGACATCAAGAAGATCACGATCTGGGGCAACCACTCGGCCACCCAGTACCCGGACATCTTCCACGCGGAGATCAAAGGCAAGAACGCCGCCGAGGTGGTCAACGACCAGTCCTGGATCGAGAACGACTTCATCCCCACCGTCGCCAAGCGCGGCGCGGCGATCATCGACGCGCGCGGTGCGTCATCGGCGGCCTCGGCCGCGTCGGCAACCATCGACGCCGCGCGGGACTGGCTGCTGGGCAGCCCGAAGGACGATTGGGTGTCGATGGCCGTGGTGTCCGACGGCTCCTACGGTGTGCCGGAGGGCCTGATCTCTTCGTTCCCGGTCACCACCAAGGACGGCGACTGGAAGATCGTCACTGGCTTGGACATCGACGACTTCTCCCGCGGCCGGATCGACAAGTCGACTGCCGAACTCGCCGACGAGCGGGAAGCTGTCACCGGCCTGGGTCTCATCTGAGACGCGTGGCGATCGCAAGCGCGGCGAAGCCGGGCGCAGCGGGTCGCCAGGGATTCACCTCGTCGATTAGGGCTACTAATGAGTAGTCAGTACCCTGAGCCAGTGTCCGAATTACTTGAAACGATTCAGATGCGCAACGCGCGCGGGGCCATCACCGACGCGGAGATCTTCCAGGCACATCTGGGCGGCAAGCTCTCGGTGGACCCGACGACTCCGCTGGATACCCAGCGCTCCCTGTCGATCGCGTATACGCCCGGGGTCGCTCAGGTGAGCCGGGCGATC
>NZ_DASPSP010000009.1:0-26544 GCF_035623875.1 Mycobacterium sp.
GGCAGCATCCCCAGCAGGTTGCCGATCGGTCCCATTTTGCGGATGGCCAGCATCTGCTCGAGGAAATCCTCCAGCGTCAGCTCGCCGGACCCGATCTTGGCGGCGGCGGCTTCGGCCTGCTGCGCATCGAAGACCTGCTCAGCCTGCTCGATGAGGCTCAACACGTCGCCCATGCCCAGGATGCGGCTGGCCATCCGGTCCGGGTGGAAGACGTCGAAGTCCTCCAGCTTCTCGCCGGCCGAAGCGAAAAGAATTGGCACACCGGTGACTTCGCGGACCGACAACGCGGCGCCACCGCGGGCGTCACCGTCCAGTTTGGTCAGCACCACCCCGGTGAAGCCCACACCCTCGCCGAACGCCTCAGCGGTGGCGACCGCGTCCTGACCGATCATCGCGTCCAGGACGAACAACACCTCGTCGGGGTCGATGGCATTGCGGATGGCCGCCGCCTGGGACATCAGCTCCTCGTCGATGCCCAGCCGCCCGGCGGTGTCGACGACCACCACGTCGAAATGTTTGGCCCGAGCCTCCGCGAGCCCGGCCGAGGCGACGGCGACCGGATCACCGGGACCGGCCTCCTGCGCAGCGTCGGCCGACGTGCCCGGGTGCGGCGCGAACACCGTGACACCGGCCCGCTCCCCCACGATGCGCAACTGTTTAACCGCGCCCGGCCGCTGCAGGTCACAGGCCACCAGCAGCGGAGTATGCCCTTGGCCGCGCAGCCATACTGCCAGCTTGCCGGCAAGCGTGGTCTTTCCGGAGCCCTGCAGGCCGGCCAGCATCACCACGGTCGGCGGCGTCTTTGCGAACGCCAGCTGGCGGGTCTGCCCGCCCAGGATGCCGATGAGCTCCTCGTTGACGATCTTGACGACCTGCTGCGCCGGGTTGAGAGCACCGGACACCTCGGCGCCCCTGGCGCGCTCTTTGATCCGGCCGACGAACTCCCGTACCACCGGCAGCGAGACGTCGGCTTCTAGCAGCGCCAGCCGGATTTCGCGGGTAGTGGTGTCGATGTCGGCGTCGGTGAGCCGGCCTTTGCCGCGCAGCCCCTGCAGGGCGCCGGTGAGGCGGTCGGACAGCGATTCAAACACGCCGCCCAGCCTAGCGGGACGCGAACCTGGATAGCTTGACGGATGGAATCCTGCGCGGCCAGCGTGCAATCCGAGGCCGTGCGCGCCATTCTCGTCGACCCGCTGATCCGCCGCGTCAGCGCCGACCGGCTAACCACCCCCATGCTGATCCTCGGCGCCGCGGAAGACGGCACACTCGCGACCTTGGCTAGACCGCGGCGACGTCCTCCGGCGCAGCCAGCACGCTCAACAGCTGTTGCTCCACCACAGTTCGCGCGTCCGCATGGTCAGGCAGGCTGATGCAGAACACGTCGTCCACCATCGACCCCAGCGTGGTCACTTTCGCCCAGTCGATGTCCGCTCCGGCGCGCTCCAACGCCCGGGTGAGCAACGCGAGCAAGCCGGTACGGTCGGATGCGCGGACTTCGACGACCAGTCGGCCAGGCGCGCTGTCTAGCCACAGGATCCGCGGCGGGGCGGTCGACCGGTGACCCGGAACCGCTGTCGGCGCCTCGCCGACGGGCTTGGGATTCTCAGTGTTGTTCCGCTGCTCGAGCTTGGCCAAAACGTCAACGTCACCGTTCAGTGCGCCGACGAGCTGCTGACGCAACAGTCCGGCGGTGGGTGGCGAACCGAAGTGCGGCGAGACCACGAATTCACTGATCGCGGAACCCTCGTGAATGTTCACCGACGCCGAATGCACGCGTAACGAGTTCAGGGCCAGCACGCCGGCCGCTTTGGACAGCAGCCCACGCTGATCCGGGGCGATCACCACCGCGTGGTACAGGCGCTGGCTGCTGCCGGGCCGCAGCTCAACATGGATCTTGTGATCGGCTGCCAGCGAAAGATACTCGGGGTCAAGCGGGTCGGCATGCGGCAACGGCTCACCGATCATCGCCATCCGGCTGCGGCGCACCAGGTCGCCGACCAGCGATGCCTTCCAGTCACTCCACACCCCGGGACCGGTTGCCAGCGAATCGGCCTCGGTCAGCGCATGTAGCACGTCGAGCAATACCGAATCTCCGTCCAACGCCTCGCAAACGGTGGCAACGGTCTGCGGGTCGTTGAGGTCCTGGCGGGTCGCGACGATCGACAACAACAAGTGGTGGCGCACCAGCTTGGCAAGCAATTCGATGTCGGAAGGCCAGATACCAAGCCTGCTACCGATTTGGGTGATCAACTCAGCGCCGAGCGCGCTGTGGTCGACACCCCGTCCTTTCCCCAGGTCGTGCACCAAAGCAGCCAGCAGCAGCAAGTCGGGACGAGCTACCCGGGTAGTGAAAATCCTTGCCCGGGATACGACCTCGGCCGAATGGCGATCGACCGTCCAAATATGGATGACGTCTCGGGGCGGCAGGTCGCGGATCGCGGCCCATTCCGGAAAAAGGCGACACCACAGCCCGGTACGGTCGAGCGTTTCGATAGTCGCAACTGTGTCCGGGCCGGCGGCCAGCAGGACCAGTAAGAGGTCCAACGCCTCGCGCGGCCACGGCGTCGGGAGCTCCACCGCCGAGTCGGCCAGCCGGCCCAGCGTGGACACTGCAATCGGCAGACCATTGCTCGCCGATGCCGCCGCCACTCGCAGCACCAGGATGGGGTCGGTTTGCGGTCGGGCGTCGCGGGCCAGCACGATCTCCCCGTCGTACTCGACCACTCCCTCGTCCAGCGGTCGACGCGGCCGCCGCCGCATTGCCGAAATCCCACGCCGCGGCAGCGCGTTGCCGGCAGTGCGAAGCCCGGCGTCGACGCGATAGCTGACAGTGCGGCCTGCGTCGGACAGCGTTCGGGACAGGTCGAATCTGTCGCCGATGTGCAGGGCGGCGCTGATCTCGTCGGCGAACTGGGCCAACAGCAGGTCGTGCCCCCGACCTGAAACCCGGTGAAGTTCGGTGCGGACGTTCAGCAGGGTGAGCTGGGCGTCGGTCAGCGAACCCAGCGGGTTCTCCGGTCGGCCCACGACGATACGGTCGGCGAGGTGGGCTACGGCCAGCGCGTCGAGCAACTGGAGATCGCGCAGGCCCCCGCGGCCCAATTTCAAGTCCGGTTCGGCGCGGTGGGCGATCTCACCGATCCGCCGCCACCGGGCATGCGTCTCTTCAACGAGTTCGCCGAACAGAGAACGGATTCCGGTACGCCACTGCCCCCGCACGCCATCGATCAGCCGGGCCGACAGCTGCTCATCGCCAGCGATATGCCGGGCGTCCAGCGAGGCCAGACTGGCGGACACGTCTGCGCCGGCAACCCGAAGTGTCTCGGCAACGGTGCGCACGCTGTGATCAAGACGAATGTTGGCGTCCCACAACGGGTACCACAGCTGATCCGCGACCTGCCGCACGGTGTCGGCGGGCATGCCGTCGTGCAACAGCAGCAGGTCCAGGTCGGAATAGGGCACCAGCTCCCGACGGCCCAGCGAACCGGTCGCCACGATCGAAAAGCCGCTACCGGCCGTGATACCGATTTCCGTGGCCTTCGCGGTCAGCCAGGATTCGTGCAGCTCTCCCCACGCTTCGCGCAGCGCGGCCGAATCGAGTTCACCCGGTCCGCGAGCGAGCAGAGCTTCCCGGGCAGCGGGCAGATCGCTTGGCGCGCCGGCACTCTCGTCGGCCACGGCCTCCGGCGAAATCGGATCGGGTGAATCTGGTCCGCGCTGCTTCATTCCCGTCCAGGTCGGATCGGCTACTCCCGAGGCTCCCGAGGAGTCGTCATACGGCGTGTATTAGATTGCGTCGGCTCCGCGTTCGCCGGTGCGCACCCGCACCACCGTTTCCACGGCGCTGACCCACACTTTGCCGTCGCCGATCTTACCGGTACGTGCGGCCCGCACGATGCTGTCCACGACTTTGTCCGTGTCGTAGTCTTCGACCAGGACTTCGATCCGCACCTTCGGCACGAAGTCGACAGCGTACTCGGCACCTCGATAAACCTCAGTGTGCCCCTTCTGGCGCCCGTACCCCTGAACTTCGCTGACCGTCATCCCCAGGATTCCCACCTGTTCAAGGCTGGCTTTGATGTCCTCGAGCGTGAACGGCTTCACGATCGCGGTAATCAGCTTCATTTCGTATTCCCTCTTCAGCCGAATGGACAACAACCGCACTGGTGCCGACAACCGCGAACTCGTAGCCGCTCTCAGCGTGCTCCGCCTCGTCGATGCCTGTGGCTTCGTCTTCGGCGTTCAGACGCAGCCCGATCGTGTACTTCAGAAGCAGAGCTATGACAAGTGTGCCAATTCCCGAGAATGCCAGAACGCTCGACGCGCCGATGGTCTGCCGGATCAGCTGAGCGAAGCCGCCGCCGTAGAACAACCCCGCCGACGTATGACCTCCGCCGCCGGCAATCGCGAAGGCCTGCGGCGCCGCCAGCAGACCCACCAGCAGTGTGCCTATCAGCCCTCCGACCAGGTGGACCCCGACCACATCCAACGAGTCGTCGAATCCGAACTTGAACTTCAGCCCGACCGCCAGCGCACATACGGCACCGGCCACTAGACCGACGATCAATGCGCCGAACACATTGACCGAAGAACACGAAGGTGTGATCGCGACCAGTCCGGCCACGATGCCCGACGCCGCCCCGAGCGTTGTCGCGTGTCCGTCGCGGATGCGCTCGGTCAGTAGCCAGCCAAGCATCGCCGCGGCGGTGGCGACCGTCGTGGTGATGAACGTCGACCCGGCGACACCGTTTGCGCTGGTAGCCGAACCTGCGTTGAACCCGTACCAACCGAACCACAGCAGACCCGCACCCAGCATGACGAACGGCACGTTGTGCGGTCGTGCTCGGTTAGCAGGCCAGCCTTTGCGCTTACCCAGCACGATCGCCAACACCAACCCCGCCGTACCGGCATTGATATGGACCGCGGTGCCGCCGGCGAAGTCGATCGCGTGCAGCTTGTTGTTGATCCAGCCGCCGTGGGCTCCGGTGACACCGTCGGCGCAGAACACCCAGTGCGCCACCGGGAAGTAGACGACGGTCGCCCACAGCGCGGCGAAAATCGTCCAGCTGCTGAACCTCAACCGGTCGGACACCGCCCCGGAGATCAATGCCACTGTGATGATGGCGAACATCAGCTGGAATGCGACGAAGACCGTCTGCGGCAGCGTGCCTGCCAAGGCGATGTTGGTCGCCGGCGTGCTGCCGCTGGCTGCGGCTCCGTTGACCCCGATAAGACCCTTCAGGCCCCAGTATTGGGTCGGGTTGCCGGCGATGTTGCCGACGTCATCACCGAAGGCGAGTGAGTAGCCGTAAAGCACCCACAGCACCGTGACGACGCCCATGGCGATGATGCTCATCATGATCATGTTGAGGACGCTCTTGACGCGAACCATCCCGCCGTAGAAGAACGCCAGCCCCGGCGTCATCAACAGCACCAACGCGGAGCTCGCCAGCATCCAGGCGGTGTCGCCGGTGTCTGGCACTCCCATCGTGGGGAATTGGTCCACTGCCCCTAACCTCCTTCGGCAAGGCCGCATCCAGTGAGGGTGCGACCGACGACCCGTGGTCAAGACAATGCAAAGTGGTTGTTTCGAAACGTGACGCTGGCAGGTTTCGCCAGTGTTACATCATGCTCACAGGTGGGTCAGCCGAGAAGTGCGTCGACGAAGGCGGCGGGTTCGAACGGCGCAAGGTCGTCAGGTCCCTCGCCGAGCCCGACCAGCTTTACCGGCACACCCAATTCCTGCTGGACCCGGAAAACGATGCCGCCTTTGGCGGTGCCGTCCAGCTTGGTCAGCACCGCGCCGGTGATGTCGACGACGTCGGCGAACACCCGCGCCTGGGCAAGCCCGTTCTGTCCGATGGTGGCGTCGAGCACCAGCAGCACCTCGTCGACCGCCGCGCGCCGCATCACCACCCGTTTGACCTTTCCGAGCTCGTCCATCAACCCGGTTTTGGTGTGCAGCCGGCCGGCGGTGTCGATCACGACGACATCGGCGCCCGCGGCGATGCCCTTGTCGACGGCGTCGAAGGCGACCGAGGCCGGGTCGGCGCCCTCGGCGCCGCGCACCACCTCCGCACCCACCCGCGAGGCCCAGGTCTGCAACTGGTCGGCCGCGGCGGCCCGGAAAGTGTCGGCGGCGCCGAGCACGACGCGGCGGCCGTCGGCGACCAACACCCGGGCCAGTTTGCCGACCGTGGTGGTTTTGCCGGTGCCGTTGACGCCGACGACCAGCAGCACCGACGGGTGGTCGTCATGCGGCAGGGCGCGCACGGAGCGGTCTAGGCCGGGTCGCAGCTCGGTGATCAACACCTCTCGAAGCACCGCGCGGGCATCGGCCTCGGTGCGCACGTCTTGGCTGGCGAGCCGGCTGCGCAGCTGCTCCACCACCGACGTGGTAGCCGTCGGGCCCAAGTCGGCGACGAGCAGCGTGTCCTCGACTTCCTCCCAGGACGCTTCGTCGAGATTGCCGCCGCCGAGCAGCCCTAACAGGCTGCGGCCCAACGCATTCTGCGACCTGGCAAGTCGGCCACGCAGTCGCTCCAACCGCCCTTCGGGCGGTGCTATAGCCTCGACGGCCTCGACCTCGGGCGCCACCGGCTCGGCTGCGGGCGAAGGTGTTGGCGGCGCCGCCGCTGGAAGTGCCCCGACATCTGAGGTATCCGGCTCGGGCAGTTGGACATCGGAGATTGGACGCTTCGGGGCATCGCGCGGAACGGTCGCATCGTCGCCGACGGCGGGCAGGCCGGTGGTGTCGATCCGGTCCTCAGATTCGGTGCGGCTGAAGGTGATTCCCGATGACGCTGTATAGCCACCCGACCGATCGAGGGTGGCGGTTTGCTCGCGGGCCGACAGCCTGATCTGGCGCCGGCGATACCGGGCCAGACCCAGGACCAAGACGGCGATAACGATCAGTGCGGCGGCAACCGCGATCGCGATCCACAGACCTTCTGACAACGTGTTCCTCGCTAAGTAGTCGTGACCAGCTGGTCGACCTGCTGGCCGCGCATCCGCTGGGAGATCACCGCGGTGATGCCGTCGTCGCGCATCGTCACGCCGTAAAGCGCGTCGGCTACCTCCATCGTCGGCTTCTGGTGGGTGACGATGATCACCTGCGACTGAGCCCGCAGCTGATCGAACAGACCGAGCAGCCGGTGCAGGTTCACGTCGTCCAGCGCCGCCTCCACCTCGTCCATGATGTAGAACGGCGACGGGCGGGCCCGGAAGATCGCCACCAGCATCGCGATCGCGGTCAGCGCCTTCTCTCCACCGGATAGCAGCGATAGCCGTTTGATCTTCTTGCCGGGCGGACGGGCTTCCACCTCGATGCCGGTGGTAAGCATGTCGTCGGGGTCCGTGAGCCGCAACCGGCCCTCCCCGCCGGGGAACAGGGCGGCGAACACCCCGCCGAACTCGCGTTCCACATCGGCGTAAGCGTCGGTGAACACCTGCAGGATGCGGGCGTCGACGTCGGCCACGACGTTGAGCAGATCCTTGCGTGCGGCCTTGACGTCCTCGAGTTGGGTGGACAGGAAGTTGTAGCGCTCCTCCAGCGCCGCGAACTCCTCGAGCGCCAACGGGTTCACCCGGCCCAGCTCGGCTAGCTCTCGTTCCGCCCGTTTGGCGCGACGCTCCTGGGTCGCCCGGTCGAACGGCATGGGTGCCGGCACGGTCACCTGCTCGCCGCGCTCGCGGGCCTGCTGGTATTCGGCGAGCTCGAGCTCGGTCGGTGGCAGCGAGACCTGCGGGCCGTATTCGGCGACCAGATCGTCCGGCGCCATCCCGAACTGTTCGAGCACCATCTGCTCGAGCTGCTCGATCCGCAGCGCCGCCTGCGCCTTAGCCACCTCGTCGCGGTGCAGCGCCTCGGTGAGCGTGGCGATCCGGGCGCCCAGCGCGTTCACCTCTTCGCGGACGGCCGACATGGCAACCGACAGTTGCTGACGTTCGTCGGCCAGCACGTCGCGATTGCCCGACGCGGCCGCGACCACTTGATCCAGCCGCCCGGCAAGCAGCCGCCCGGCGGTGGCCACCGAGGCGGCCACCGCGGCGGCGTGCTCACGCGCGGCGCGGGCCTGCTGGGCGCGCAGTCTCGCCTCCCGTTCCGCGGCGGCCGCGCGCCGCAGCGAATCCGCCCGTCCGCGAACGGCATTGGCGCGCTCCTCGGCGGTGCGCACCGCCAATCGGGCTTCCACCTCGACGCCGCGAGCCGCCTCGGCGGCCGCGGCGACCTGCTGCCGGGCCTCCCCTGGACTGGGTTCAGCCGCGACGTGTTGGGTTTGTTCAACGTTGCGCAGCCGAGTTTCGAGTTCCCCGAGCTCGGCCAAGGTTTCGGCGCGCCCGGCCTCTAATTCCTCACGTTGGCGCAGCAGCCTGCGCCACTCCTCCTCGGCGGTGCGGGCGTCCTGGCCGAGGCGACCGAGCTGCTCGTAGATCGCCGAAATCGCGGCGTCGGACTCGTTGAGCGCGGCCAACGCCTGCTCGGCGGAGTCCTGACGCGCAGCCTGCTCGCTCAGCGCACCGGACAACGCCGCGCCGAGCTGGCTGGTCTGCGTCTCGGCTGCGGCCAGTTCGGTTCGCGCCTTGGCGATTTCGGACGTGATCTCCAACGTGGACGGTTTGCGGTCGGAACCGCCGCTGACCCAGCCGGCACCCACCAGATCGCCGTCGCGGGTGACCGCGCGTAACCGAGGGCGGGCAGTCACCAGATCCATTGCCTCGGTAAGACTGCCGACCACCGCGACGCCGGAAAGCATCGCGACCATCGCGCCGCGCAGCCGCGCCGGTGTCTCGACAAGGTCGAGCGCCCACCGCGCGCCGTCGGGCAGAGCGCCCGCCGCCGGCACGGGGTCTTCTGGGACCGGCCAGTCGCTGAGCACGATGGCCGCACGGCCACCATCGGCCTGCTTCAGCGCGGTCACCGCAGAGGCCGCCGCGTTGAAGCTGTCGGCGGCCAACGCATCGGCGGCCGCGCCAAGGACCGCGGCAAGCGCGGTTTCGTAACCCGGCCGCACGTTGATCAGCCGTGCGACTGACCCGAAAAGGCCTGCTCCGCTGTGGTTTTGGGAAAGCCAGGCAGCGCCGTCCTTACGCTCTAGCGTTGTCGACAGCGCGTCGATCCGGGCCCGCAGCGAAGCCACCTGGCGTTCGGCGCCGCGCTCGGCTGATTGCAGTTCGGCGACCCGCTCGTCGGCCAACCGCAACGCCGCCACCATTCGGTCGTGGTGCTCGTCGAGACCGACTTCGCCTTGGTCGAGCTCACCGACCCGGCCCTGCACCGTTTCGAACTCCACCTGGGCTTGATGGGCGCGGGCGGCGGCTTCCTCGATACGTTCGGACAACTTGGCGACGCTGTCATCGATCGAGTCGACACGCGCCCGCATCGTCTCCACCTGACCGGCCAGCCGGGCCAGGCCCTCGCGCCGGTCGGCCTCGGCCTGCACCGCCGCCAGGTGAGCCTGTTCGGCCTCGGCGGCGTCACGCTCGCGGTCGGCCAACTCGGTACGCGTAGCGTCAAGCCGGGTGCGAGTTGCCGCCAGCTCGGCCAGCAGCTGCTGCTCGGCGGCGGCCACCTGCTGAGCCTCGGCCTCCAACGCGTCGGGGTCGGGGCCGCCGGTCGTGGCCGGCTGGACGTCCAGATGCTGAGCACGCTCGCTGGCGATCCGCACCGTCGCGCTGACCCGCTCGGCCAACGCGGACAGCCGGAACCAGGTCTGCTGAACTGCCTCGGCACGTTCAGAGAGGCGGGTCAGCGCGGCTTCCTGCGCGGCCAGCTCGTCGGACGCCACCGTCATCCGGGCCGAGGCCTCGTCATGTTCACGGCGCAGCGCCGCCTCGGCCTCGTCGGTGTCGTTGAGCTCGGCCTGCCGGGTGACCACGTCGTCGGCGGCCAGCCGTAATCGGGCGTCGCGCAGGTCGGCTTGGATGGTCTGGGCCCGGCGAGCCACCTCGGCCTGCCGGCCCAACGGTTTGAGCTGGCGGCGCAGTTCAGTCGTCAGATCGGTCAGCCGGGCCAGGTTCGCCGACATCGCCTCGAGCTTGCGGACGGCTTTTTCCTTGCGCTTGCGGTGTTTGAGCACACCGGCGGCTTCCTCGATGAATGCCCGACGATCCTCCGGCCGCGATTCCAGGATTTCGTTCAGCTTGCCCTGCCCGACGATGAGGTGCATCTCGCGGCCGATGCCGGAGTCGCTCAGCAGCTCCTGGATATCCATCAAACGGCAAGAACTGCCGTTGATTTCGTATTCGCTGGCGCCGTCGCGAAACATCCGACGGGTGATCGATACTTCGGAGTACTCGATCGGCAACGCATTGTCGGAGTTGTCGACGGTGACGGTAACTTCGGCGCGGCCCAGCGGAGCCCGGGACGAGGTGCCGGCGAAGATGACGTCTTCCATCTTGCCGCCGCGTAGCGTTTTGGCGCCCTGCTCCCCCAGCACCCAGGCCAATGCGTCCACCACGTTCGATTTACCCGACCCGTTGGGTCCGACCATTGCGGTGATACCGGGCTCAAACCGCAGAGTCGTCGGCGAGGCGAAGGATTTGAAACCCTTCAGCGTCAGGCTCTTGAGGTACACGACGTGCCAGACTACCGGCGGGCGCCCGGCGACGATGCGGGACGCGCGGCGTCCCGAGGAGGAGCCGGGCAATCGGGGTCAGCCCGGCGATGATGCGGGACCCGCGGCGTCGCCGGACTACCGCGCGCTGAACCCCTCGATGTCCTGAGGTGACTGTGACCAGTCGGCGACGACATTGTCGACGCGACCTGGTGTGGCGCCGCCCTGCAGCAGACGCAGCAGCTTCTCACACGCGTCACGGGGTCCCTGGGCAACGACCAGTACCCGCCCATCGACGCGATTGGCGACGTAACCGGTCAGACCCAATTCCAGCGCCCGCGAGCGGGTCCACCAGCGGAAACCGACTCCCTGCACCCGCCCGCGCACCCAGGCTGTGAGCCGGACGTCAGGCTCCGACATCGGCTACCTCAAAGGTGATCTTTGTGCCCGATTTCAGCGTGCGACCGACCGTACACACCTGGTCGACCGCCCGCTCGACGACAACCAGCACACGCTGCTTCTCTTTCTCGGTCAAACCCGACAGGTCGATCTCGAGGGTCTCCTGCAGCAGCGGATACCGCTCCTGCTCACGGTCGGCCGCGCCGGATACCTGGATCGTCGCCTGGTAGTCGTCGCCGAGCCGACGGACCAGCACCTGGTCGCTGGCCATGCCGCTACACGCGGCGAGCGCGATCTTGAGCAGCTCGCCGGGGGTGAATACGCCGTCGACGTCCTCGGAGCCGATCAGCACCTGCGCCCCGCGCGAGCTGTGCCCGGTGTAGCGGCGCACCCCGGTCCGTTCCACCCACAGTTCCGTCATGGGTTCTTTCTACCGGCCTTGGTTTGGAGCGAGATCGAGGGTAGCGCGGAGAAGTTAGCGGGCGATCCGCCATGCACCCGGCGCGCTTACCGCCGCGGCCGCGGCTGGCAGCGCGGACAGTAGTACGACGAGCGGTTCATGAACTTCTCCCGGTGGATCACCGCGCCGCAGCGTCGGCAGGGTTCGCCCTCGCGGCCGTACACGTTCAGAGAACGGTCGAAATAGCCGGACTGGCCGTTGACATTGACATACAACGAATCGAAGGAGGTGCCGCCCTGCGCTAGTGCGTCGCGCATCACCTCGGCGGCCGCCTCCAGCACGTCAGCCAGCCGCCGACGAGTCAGCGCGGCGGCGATCCGGGCGCCATTCACCTTGGCGCGCCACAACGCTTCATCGGCATAGATATTGCCAATCCCGGACACCACGGTCTGATCGAGCAGCTGGCGTTTGATCTCGGAGTGCTTCCGCCGCAACACGCTGACCACCGCGTCGATGTCGAATCGCGGGTCGAGCGGATCGCGCGCCAAGTGGGCGACGGGCGCCGGAACCACGCTGCCGTCCACCGTCACCATCTCGGCGAGCAGCCACCCGCCGAACGTGCGCTGGTCGACGAAGCTCAGCGTTGTACCGTCATCGAGGACCGCCGCGATCCGCAGGTGGCCCGCGTTCGGCACCGTCCCGAGCAGCATCTGGCCGCTCATGCCGAGGTGGACCAAGAGCGCGCAGTCGCCCTCGTCCAGCAGGAGCCACAGATACTTTCCGCGCCGATCGGTGCCGGTGATCCGCGCGTCCAGCAGCCGCGCGGTCAGGTCGGCGGGGCCGGCCTCGTGGCGGCGCACTGCGCGGGGATGATGGACTCGGACGGCGGTGATGGTCCGGCCCACCACGTGCGCCTGCAATCCGCGCCGCACCACCTCAACCTCGGGTAGTTCGGGCATCTAGATCACGCGCTGTCGAGCACGCTCAGCGTTTTCCAGGCGGCTGCCGCAGCATGCTGCTCGGCTTCCTTCTTCGATCGGCCCACACCCGATCCATATTCGGTGTCGGTCACGATCACGACGGCGGTGAACTCTTTGTCGTGGTCGGGTCCCGTCGAAGTGACCTGATACGACGGCGCGCCCAGGCCCCGGGCTGCGGTCAGCTCCTGCAGGCTGGTCTTCCAGTCCAGTCCGGCGCCCAGCGTCGGCGCCGCGTCCAGCAGCGGACCGAACAACCGCAGGATCACCTCCCGCGCGCTGTCCATACCAAGGTGCAGGTAGATCGCTCCGAGCAGCGATTCCATGCTGTCGGCCAGGATGCTGGATTTGTCGGCCCCGCCGGTGTTGATCTCGCCGCGCCCCAGGAGCAGATACGCGCCGAGGCCTTGCTCGGTCAGATTTCGCGCGACCTCGGCCAGCGCCTGCGTGTTGACCACGCTGGCCCGCAGTTTGGCCAGATCACCCTCCGAGCGGTCGGGGTGTCGGTGGAACAGCTCGTCGGTAATGGTCAGGCCCAGAACGGCGTCGCCGAGAAATTCCAAGCGCTCGTTGGTGGGCAGGCCACCGTTCTCGTAGGCATAACTGCGGTGGGTCAGCGCCAGGGTCAGCAACTCGTCGGGCAGTTTGACGCCGAGCGCGTCGAGCAGGTCATTCACGGGTGCCCCCGTCGTTGTCGGGCCGCAACGTTGCGGCCAGCTTGGCCCAGCGCGGGTCGATCTGATCATGGTGATGATCGGGCTCGGCGGTCGCCAGCGGGATGCCGCATTGCGGACACAGCCCCGGGCAGTGCGGCTGGCACACCGGCGAGAACGGTAGTTCCAATCCCACTGCGTCGATGATGGGCTGCTCGAGGTCGACGATGTCGTTGACGACCCGACCGACCTCGTCTTCCTCAGTGGTCGCCTCGGTGATGCTGTCCGGGTAGGCGAACAGCTCGGTCAGGCCGACCTCGACCCGCCCGTCGAACGGCGTCAGGCAGCGTGAGCATTCGCCGCTGGTGGGCGCGGTCAGCGTCCCGGTCACCAGCACGCCTTCGGACACGGATTCGACGCGCAGATCGAGCTCCAACGGCGCGCCGGCTTGGATTCCGATCATCTCCAGGCCGATGCGCGATGGGCTGGGCACGACATCGTGCAGTGGGAACATCGATCCCGAGCGTCGTCCCAGCCGCGCGACGTTGACGGCTAGCGGCGAGCCCGGACGCGGCTGCGCGGCTTGGCTGTGCTGCCTGGCCATAGCCGCAATCCTACGGGCGGCCACCGGCCGCCTTGTGCCGCCGGTGGGGGGCTAACGCTGCGCGTAGTCGTGTACGCCCGCCGCCGTCCGCAGTTGATGGCGGCCACGGTTGACTGAGCGCAGCGTGCTGTTGAGGTGCTCCTCGAATTCGGCCAGCTTGCTGTCGACGTAGATGTCGCATTCACCGCGCAGCCGGTCGGCTTCGGCGTGCGCCGCGTCGATGAGCCGGGAGGCCTCGGCGTTGGCCGATTGCACGACCTCGGTTTGAGAGACCAGGCGCTGCTGTTCTTTGATGCCCTCTTGCACGGCTTTCTCGTAGGAGATGTTGCCGTTTTCGACAAGCCGGTCGCATTCCGACTTGGCCCGGCCGGTGGTGGCTTCGTACTCGCGTTTCGCCGCCGACGCGATGCGGACTGCTTCCTCACGGGCTTCGGAAACCATTTGTTCGCTGTGCTGGCGCGCCTCGCCCACCATCCGGTCAGCCTGCGCCTTGGCCTCGGCCAAGATCCGGTCCGCCTCGGTGCGGGCGTGGTTGAGCATCGAGTCGGACTCTGTGGTCGCCGAGGACACCACGGAGTCCGCATGCGCCTTGGCCTCGTGTAGCAGCGAGTCGCGGGCGTCGAGCACGTCCTGGGCGTCATCCAGCTCGCCCGGGATCGCGTCCTTGATGTCATCGATCAGTTCGAGCACATCGCCGCGGGGTACTACGCAGCCCGCAGTCATCGGCACACCACGAGCTTCTTCGACAATGGCGCCCAACTCGTCGAGCGCCTCAAAAACTCGGTACACGGCAACACCCCTCCGGCATCGTTGTTGTTACCAGTGTGCCTGGTGTTACACCTGTGACTTGGTTGCCGGGCCCGGTGTGTCGGACATTAGGCGACCGGAACTGCGCCCACTCACCTGCACACTTGGCGTCATTATGTCGGCTCGGGCAGATTTAGGACAATCAGGGATCCAGGCTGAACCAGGAAGTGGCGGCCGTGCGAGATTCACGGCGTACCCCCCGGGGGTACGTTGACAGGAGCCGGGCGCCAGGTCGAAACGGAGGGCGTGGTGGTCAAGGAAGCGGCGGGAGCGGTTGGGCATGCGTTGGCGCTGGCGGGGTCGATGACCTGGGAGATCCTGTGGGCGCTGATTCTGGGTTTCGCCCTATCCGCGGTGGTGCAGGCCGTCGTGCGCCGATCGACCGTCGTGGCCCTGCTGGGCGACGACCGGCTCCGCACCCTGGCGCTCGCGGCGGGACTGGGCGCCGCGTCCTCGTCGTGCTCCTATGCCGCGGTAGCCCTGGCCCGGTCGCTGTTCCGCAAAGGCGCCAACTTCACCGCCGCTATGGCCTTCGAGATCGGCTCTACCAATCTGGTGGTGGAGTTGGGCATCATCTTGGCTCTGCTCATGGGCTGGCAGTTCACCGCGGCGGAGTTCGTCGGCGGCCCCTTGATGATCCTGGTACTGGCGGTGTTGTTCCGGCTTTTCGTGCGCTCGCGGCTCATCGAGGCCGCGCGTCGACAGGCCGATCGTGGGCTGGCCGGGTCGATGGAAGGCCACGCGGCCATGGACATGTCGATTCAACGTGAGGGTTCGTTTCTGCGGCGGTTGTTATCGCGCGACGGCTTCACCTCCGTCTCGCATGTGTTCGTGATGGAATGGGGCGCGATCCTTCGCGATCTGATCCTGGGGCTGTTGATCGCGGGCGCCATTGCGGCCTGGGTGCCCGAATCATTCTGGCAGAACTTCTTTTTCGCTAATCATCCAGTGTTGTCCACGGTGTGGGGGCCGATTGTCGGCCCATTCGTGGCGATCGTCTCGTTCGTCTGCTCGATCGGCAACGTGCCACTGGCCGCGGTGCTGTGGAACGGCGGCATCAGCTTTGGCGGTGTTGTCGCGTTCATCTTCGCCGACCTGTTGATCATCCCGATCTTGAACATCTACCGGAAGTACTACGGCACCGCGATGATGCTGACGCTGCTGGGCACCTTCTATGCCGCGATGGTCGCGGCCGGCTACCTGGTTGAATTGATCTTCGGCGCAGCAAGTCTCATTCCTTCGCAGCGCAGTGCCACGGTGATGCACGCCGAGATTACGTGGAACTACACCACCTGGCTCAATATCGTCTTCGCCGCGGTGGCAGGGCTGCTGGTCCTCCGGTTCGTCGCGACGGGTGGAATCCCGATGCTGCGCATGATGGGCGGATCCCCCGACGCGGAACACGAGCATCACGATCACACTCACGAACACTATTAAGAGGACTATCCTTTCCGGCGGACAGTGAATCACCGTTATCGTCGCTTTGAGAGCCAGCGGTTACTTCTGCTCAACTCGCTGCGCTGCGGGGGACGCACATCGTGCGGCATCTCCTGTGGGCCGATCTCCCGCCCGGTAAAGAAGTCGCTTGAGCTGGCGTCGTTCGGCCGGGCTGAGGTGGGCCAGTATCTGGTCCTCGGCCTCCTCGACGGCCGTTTCCGCCCGCTTGAGCAGCGCCCTCCCTTTGCGGGTGAGCTCAGCAGGCAAGGCACGGCCGGACGGCGCCGTTTCCGGGCGAGTCACCGCGCCCATATCTTCCAGGCCGTGCAGAACCAGATTCATCGCTTGCGCCGTGACGTGCGTGTTGCGGGCAAGCTCGGCGCTGGTGCGGCCCGGATATGTCTCAAGAATGCGCAGGCAAACGAACTCGGGCAATCCGAGCCCGAGCGGTCGCAACGCCGTTGCCGCCTCGGGTCGCAATCGCCCCATCAACCGGCGCACCAGAAAGCCCAGCGGCTGGTCCTCGAATTCGCTCATCTCCACCATGCTGGCACGGATTACCTGGCCCGAGGCCCCGATCGTCAGCGCGTCGCTGATCGAACTTCGCTCGGCGACCGGCCACGATATCAAGTTTGTTGACACGCATCGGCGGCCCGCGTATCAAGGAGCTAGATATACAAGTTGGCGACGGAGTCGGTTGGCTAAGTCGCCGTGAACTGAAGGAGAACAAGGATGTTCGGTGGCGGATTTCATGGTGGACCCGGCTGGGGTGGACCCGGCTTCGGCGGACCCGGCTTCGGGGGGCCCGGATTCGGGGGACCTGGCTTCGGCGGACACGGCTGGGGCGGGCCGGGCTTTGGGGGACACGGTTTCGGTGGGCCCCGCAAGCGGGTCGTGATCGGCACCGCGGCCCTGCTGCTCGACGGGCCGGCGAACGCCGCGCAGATCGTGCAGCGCGTTTCTGAGGCGACCGACGGCGCTCTCACTCCTCCGGAGGGGATCGTCGAGCTCGCAATTGGACACCTGGCGGGTCGCGGCTTCGTGACGGTCAGCGACGGGGTAGCCACCCTGACCGAGCAGGGCACCAATGTGTTGGCGTGGAAGGGCATCACGAGTGAAGGCATCCACGCGCGGCTCGCTCAGGCCGCAAAGTTCGGCGACGTCATCAAGATCCGTTGGGGACTTGTCGAGCTTGCCGGACTGGCGCGGACCATCGCCTGGTCGGGCACGGATGCGCAGAAGGCGAAATTGGCCGAGGCCCGTACCAAGGTCTTGACCGCGATCACCGAAGCGAAGAAGTCGCTGCACAGCGCGCTCGCCGAGAGCTAACGGAATAAACCACCAGCGCGACCGTGGCCTCCGCACGGTCGCGCTGGTGTTTTCTCGGTTACCCGAGCCGGCGTCCGGCCGCCCGAAGTTTTTCGGCCAGCCGACGGTTGACCGGCTCCGGCAGCAGCTCGGAGACATCGCCGCCGAGCATCGCGACCTCTTTAGCCAACGACGAGGATACGAACGAATACCGGGGCGTGGTTGCCACAAAGAAGGTGTCGACGCCGGCGACGTGTTTGTTCATCTGCGCCATCTGCAGTTCGTATTCGAAGTCGGTGCCCGTGCGCAGCCCCTTCACGATGGCCGTCATCCCGCGGGCGGTGACGAAGTCGACTACTAGACCTTCCCCGGCCTCCACCCGCAGGTTGGGCAGATGCGTCGTCGACTCGTTGATCATCGCGATCCGCTCGTCGAGATCGAACATGCCCTTTTTGGCCGGGTTGACCAGGATCGCCACCACCACTTGGTCGAACTGGGCCGCAGCGCGTTCGAAGACGTCGATGTGGCCCAATGTCACCGGATCGAATGACCCCGGGCATACCGCGCCGCTCATGTGCCGGGGTGGCGACAAATCGACGGGCAGCGGTGAGGTGGGGACACGCCCCCTCGCCGCTGCACGGCCGGGGGTACCTCCACCCGCTTGCGGAGGAGAGCGGCGCTCATGACCGAAGACGCTACACGCCCGCTGGTAGCCATTCGGCCAGCTCCAAACGGGTGTCGCCGTAAACCCGATGCTGCCAGGGATGCCAGCCCGTCGGCCAACTCAGCGGAATGCTGCCGGCAGCACGCTCGACGACCACGAGCGTTCCTTCCTTCGCCCAGCCGTGTGTGGTCAGAGCGCCCAAAACGGTGTACACGTCGGCCGTCTCGACGTCATAAGGCGGATCGGCCAAGACGAGGTCGACCGGCGCTGCGGTCCCGGCTGCCAGCACTGCCGTCACCGTGGCGCGACCCAATGTCGCGCCACGCAGGCCGAGAGTTGCAATGTTGCGCTCGAGCACGGCCGCCGCTCGGCGGTCGGACTCGACGAACAGCGCCGACGCCGCGCCGCGCGACAGCGCCTCAAGGCCCAGCGCACCCGAGCCGGCGTAAAGGTCCAGCACCGACATGCCGTTGAGGTTCCGCCGGGCGGTGACAATGTTGAACAGCGACTCGCGGACCCGATCGGTGGTCGGCCGGGTTCCGCGCGGCGGTACCGCGATACGGCGGCCCCCGGCGACGCCGCCGATGATCCGGGTCACAAGCGCCGCACCTCTCCCCCGCAAGCGGGTGGGGGTACCCCCAGCCGCGCAGCGGCTAGGGGGCGTGCCCCCACATCGCTCTCTTGCTCTGCATCGTCGCCGGCGCGGTCAGGCGAGCACCACCAGCAGGTCGCCGCCCTCTACCTGGGCGGTGGCCGACACCGCCACCCGCTCCACGGTGGCGTCGGCGGGCGCTGTAATAGGGGCTTCCATCTTCATAGCCTCGATGGTTGCGATGGTCTGACCGGCGCTCACCTTGTCGCCGGCGGAGACGCCGACGGTGACAACGCCGGCGAACGGCGCCGCGACGTGGTTGGGATTGGCCCGATCAGCCTTCTCCGCGGTCTGAACGGTGGTGGCGATACTGCGGTCACGCACCTCCACCGGCCGCAGCTGGCCGTTGATGATGCACATCACCGTGCGCATGCCGCGTTCGTCGGGTTCCGAGATGGCTTCCAAACCGATCAGCAGCTCGACGCCGGGTTCCAGCTCCACCCGGTGTTCTTCGCCTTGCCGCAGGCCGTAGAAGAATTGGTTGGCCGACAGCCGGGACGTGTCACCGTAGCTTTCCCGATGCGCCTCGAATTCCTTTGTCGGAGCCGGGAATAGCAGCCGGTTGAGGGTGGCCTGCCGTTTCGCGCCAAGCAGAGCGAGGCTGGTCTCGTCGTCGTGCGTCAGTTGCTGGACGGGCTTCGCCGGGCCACGACCGGCCAGCGCCTTCGTGCGCAACGGTTCGGGCCATCCACCGGCCGGGTCACCCAGCTCGCCACGCAGAAACCCGAGCACTGATTCCGGGATGTCGAATCGCCCCGGTTCTGCGGCGAATTCGTCTGCACTTACCCCAGCGCCGACTAACGCCAGCGCCAGATCGCCGACCACTTTCGACGAGGGTGTGACTTTGATCAGCCTGCCCAGCACCCGATCGGCACCGGCGTAGGCCTCTTCGACCTCCTCGAACCGGTCCCCCAACCCCAGTGCAATCGCCTGCTGGCGCAAATTCGACAATTGGCCGCCCGGAATCTCGTGGTGATACACCCGTCCGGTTGGCCCCGGCAACCCAGATTCGAAGGGCGCATACACCTTTCGCAGCGCCTCCCAATACGGCTCCAGCGCGCAGACCGCCGACAGCGACAAACCGGTGTCGCGCTCGGTGTGCGCGGCGGCGGCGACGATCGAGCTCAGCGCCGGCTGGCTGGTTGTTCCCGCCATCGGCGCGGCGGCACCGTCGACGGCATCGGCGCCGGCGTGCCACGCCGCCACGTAGCTGGCCAACTGGCCGCCGGGCGTGTCGTGGGTGTGGAAGTGCACGGGTAGGTCGAAGCGGCCGCGCAGCGCACTGACCAGCTTTTGTGCCGCCTGTGGCCGCAGCAGTCCGGCCATGTCCTTGATGGCCAACACGTGGGCCCCGGCGTCCACGATCTGCTCGGCGAGTTTCAGGTAGTAATCAAGCGTGTACAGCTGCTCACCAGGGTCGGACAGGTCGCCGGTGTAGCACATCGCGACTTCGGCTATCGCAGAGCCTGTTTCGCGCACAGCGTCGATCGCCGGACGCATCGAATCCAGGTTGTTCAGCGCGTCGAAGATCCGGAAGATGTCGATACCGGTGGCCGTCGCCTCCTCCACGAATGCCGACGTAACCAGCTCCGGATACGGTGTGTAGCCGACGGTGTTGCGGCCGCGCAGCAGCATCTGCAGGCAGATGTTGGGCATCGCGTCGCGCAACGCGGCCAGCCGTTCCCACGGGTCCTCCTTGAGGAAGCGCAGCGCGACATCGTACGTCGCACCGCCCCAGCACTCCACCGACAGCAGTTGCGGCATGGTACGGGCGAGGTAAGGGGCGACCATCACGAGGCCGCTGGTGCGTACCCGGGTGGCTAGCAGCGACTGGTGGGCATCACGAAACGTCGTGTCGGTAACGCAGACCGCCGGCGACTCCCGCAGCCAACGAGCGAAACCCTCCGGGCCCAACTCGACCAGCCGTTGCTTCGAGCCCGACGGTGGCGCGATGTCCAGGTCGACGTCGGGCAGCTTGTCGTGTGGGTACACCGTCGAGGGTGGTGAGCCGTGTGGGTTGTTGACGGTCACGTCGGCCAGGTAGTTGAGGATCTTGGTGCCGCGGTCGGCCGAGGTTCGCGCCGTGAGCAGTTGCGGCCGCTCGTCGATGAACGAGGTGGTGATGCGACCGGCCTGGAACTCTGGGTCATCCAGAACCGCTTGCAGGAACGGGATATTCGTTGACACGCCACGGATCCGGAACTCTGCGATCGCGCGCCGAGCCCGGTTCACCGCTGTCGAGAAGTCACGGCCCCGGCAGGTCAGCTTGACCAGCATGGAATCGAAGTGGGCGCTGATCTCGGCGCCCAGATTCGTGCCGCCGTCCAGTCGGATGCCCGCCCCGCCAGGGCTGCGATAGGCGCTGATGCGACCGGTGTCGGGCCGGAACCCATTGGCCGGGTCCTCGGTGGTGATGCGGCACTGCAGCGCCGCGCCATGCGGCCGGATCGTCTCCTGGCGCAGACCCAAATCGTCGAGCGTTTCGCCAGAGGCGATGCGCAACTGGCTGGACACCAGATCGACGTCGGTGACCTCCTCGGTGACGGTGTGCTCAACCTGGATCCGTGGATTCATCTCGATGAAGACGTGATGCCCGCGCTCGTCCAGCAGGAATTCCACCGTGCCCGCGCAGCTGTAGCCGATGTGGCGGGCGAACGCCACTGCATCGGAACAGATCTTGGCGCGTAGATCCTCGGCAAGGTTGGGAGCGGGCGCCAGTTCGACGACTTTCTGGTGGCGCCGCTGCACACTGCAGTCCCGCTCGTAGAGATGGATCACGTTGCCGTGTGTGTCCGCCAGGATCTGAACCTCAATGTGGCGTGGGTTGATCACCGCCTGCTCGAGGTAGACCGTCGAATCCCCGAACGCCGACTCGGCTTCGCGGCTGGCGGCTTCGATGGCCTCAGCCAGCGCGGCGGGATCGCTGACCCGTCGCATCCCGCGGCCCCCGCCCCCGGCAACCGCCTTGACGAACAACGGGAATTGCATGCGCGTTTCGTCTAAGGCGGCGGACACCAGCTCGTCGACGAATACCGACGGCGCCGACGAGGTGAGCACGGGCAGACCGGCTTCGCGCGCAGCCGCGATCGCACGGGACTTATTACCGGTCAGCTTAAGCACTTCGGCGCTCGGGCCGACGAACGTGATCCCCGCGTCCGCGCAAGCGGCCGCCAGCTCGGGATTCTCCGACAAGAATCCGTATCCGGGGTAAACCGCGTCGGCGCCGGAACGCCGAGCGGTGTCAACGATTTCGTCGACCGACAGATACGCCCGCACCGGGTGGCCGATCTCGCCGATTTGATAGGACTCGTCGGCCTTGAGACGGTGTATCGAATTCCGGTCTTCGTAGGGATAGACGGCGACGGTGCCGACGCCGAGCTCATAGGCGGCTCGAAATGCGCGGATGGCGATCTCGCCGCGATTGGCAACCAACACTTTTGAGATCACACGCGTCCCCTACCTTGACTCTTTATAGAAGCGTCGACCAGTAGTCCCAGAACCGGGCCAGAATCAGCAGAAATACCGCGGTGAACCAGAGCGCGGCGATCGACCAACGCCAACGGTGGAGCTCGCGCATCACCACGCTGCTATGGCTTCCACCGGTCGGCTGGAAGGCGACCGTGCTAACCACCACCAGCAGCGAGATGGTGACCACCCATACCACCATGCAATACGGGCACAGAGCACCGATCCGGTAGAGACTTTGAAAGATCAGCCAGTGCACGAATGCGACGCCGGCCAGTGTCCCGCCAACTAGTCCGACCCAATACCACCGCGGCAATGGAACTTTCGCCACCGCTAGAACGCCGGTGACGGTGACAACGGTGAACGCGGCGATACCGATCAGCGGGTTGGGGAATCCGAGCACCGAGGCCTGTGGCGTCGTCATCACCGAACCGCACGACACGATCGGGTTGATGTTGCACGACGGCACGTACGACGAGTTGAGCAGGAGCTTGATCTTCTCCACCGTTAGCGTCGCCGACGCGATCAGCCCGATCACTCCGGCGATCAGCACCCACCATGCGCTCGCTGGCGGCACTGTCGCCGGACGCCGGGATAGGGAAGCCGAATCCTCAACCGGCCCGCTAGTTTGCGCTGACGCCGCGATGGTCACGACGCTGCGGGGGTCGCAGCCGTATCGAGACCCGGGACATCCCCGACAATCTCTTTGATCTTGGCCACCAACGCATCCGGCGTCGACCATTGGTAGTCCTGGCCGTTGATGCGGATCGTCGGGGTGGCGTGAATGCCGGCGGCCGCGGCCAAGCCGTCGACCATCGGGGTGTACTTGCCGGCCTTGATGCAGTCCGGGACCTTGCCCACCACGCCGGCCTCGCGGGCAAGCTCGATCAGTCGGGCGTTGTCGGGAAATGTGGTGCTGGTCTCCGATGGTTGGATGTCCGTGGTGTACAGCGCGGTGTGGAAACGCCGGAAGGCGTCGATTGACTCGTCGGCCACGCAATAGGCCGCATTGCCGGCTCGCGACGAGTAGTCGTCGTTCTGCGGTCTGCTGAGCAACCCGACCATGTAGTAGTCGGCAGCGATGGCGCCGCTGTCGATCAGCTTCGACACCGTCGGCCCGAACCCTCGCTCGAAGTTCCCGCAAGCCGGGCAGAGGAAGTCCTCGTAGAAGGACACGACCGCCTTGGGGTCGTGTCCGCCGTCTTTGGTGATCAGTTTGCTCGACGTCACCCGCACCGCCCGCTCAGCACTAGACGTCTTCTTGTTGTTGTGCGAGATCACGATGTAGCCGACCAGGGCGACGGCGAACAGCAACACGATCGCGGTGAGCCCGATCCTGACCAGCAGGTCGCGTCTGCGCCCGGCCGCGTTCAGGTCGTAGCTGGCCGGGCGTTTCGGTTTGGCGGCTTTGGCGCCCATGGGGTCGCTCACCCTCCGTCGTGTGATAGTCGGCTGAGTCCGACCGCGGCGCGGTCGGCGATAGCGTCTAAGCGTACCGGCGTGGTAGCTCCAGGTCAGACGCGGCTGAAGTGAGCCCGCAACGCCGAAACCAACTCGGTGGTAGCGACGGCGCTGCCGCCGCCCAGCGGGAACAAGCTGGCGAAGCCGTGGGTCAGCGACCCCGTCGAGCGCAAGTCGACGGGCGTCCCGGCAGCGCGCAGCGCTGCCGCGTACCGGTCGCCCTCGTCACGCAGCGGGTCGAAGCCCGCGGTCGCGATCAGCGCGGGCGGCAGCCCGGACAGGTCGTCGGCCAGCAACGGCGACACCCGCGGATCCGTCGGCTCGATGTCCGAGGCGCCCAGGTATTGCTTCTCGAACCAGTCGATATCGTGCTTGGTCAGCAAAAACCCCTCGGCGAACAGGCTCATCGACCGGGTCTGCGCGGTGAAGTCGGTCCGCGGGTAGATCAGCCACTGCAGCACCGGCAGGGGACCCGGAGGGTCCTGGGTGGCCCTGTCGTTGCGCGCCAGCTGGGACACCACGGCCGCCAGGTTGCCGCCGGCGCTGTCGCCGCCGACGGCCACTTTCCCGCGGATCGCGCCGAGCTCGCCGGCGTGCTCATGGGCCCACCGAAACGCCGCATAGGCGTCGTCGACCGCGGCTGGCGCCGGGTGCTCAGGGGCCAGCCGGTAATCGATCGACAGCACATGGACTTCGGCGGCGCGGCAGGTCAGCCGGCACAGCGCATCGTGGGTGTCCAAGTCGCCGATCGTCCAGCCGCCGCCGTGGTAGAAGACCAGCAGCGGCGCCGGCCCGGCGGTCGTCGGGCGGTAGTGCCGAGCTGGTATCTGACCGGCAGGTCCGGGGATCGACAGATCGCTGACGCCGACGTGCACCTGCGGGCCGGCGAACCCAAGGCACGTCTCCCGCATCAGAGCCCGAGAAGCGGCGACGTCGTCACGGACCGCCAAACCATCCACGCCCAACGCCCGCTGCCCCGACAGCATCAGCTGCAACGTCGGATCCAGCGTGTTGCCGTCGATGGTGACCGAACGGCCCCCGGCAAGCAATCGCACGGCGCGGGTCGGCACCCACGGGATTACCTTGACACCGACCTTGGTGGCGGCGCTTTGCAGCCGACCCACCCAGCCCCGGGACGTCCGTAGCGCGTTCACCTGCTGGTCCGGCAGGCCTGGCAGACTTCGTGTCATGGCTAGTTCCTTAGGTCCCTTAGTCACGCTGAACGACGGTAATTGCATTCCCGCCGTCGGATTCGGCGTATTCAAGATCCCGCCCGCGGACACCGAGCAGGCGGTGGGCACCGCGCTGCGCGTCGGTTACCGCCATATCGACACCGCGGCGATGTACGGCAACGAACGGGAGACCGGCCGTGCAGTCGCCGAGTCCGGCGTGCCCAGAGACGAACTCTACTTGGTGACCAAGCTTTGGAACGCCGACCAGGGCTACGAGAGCACGCTGGCGGCGTTCGACGCCAGCGTGGATCGGCTGGGTATCGATTATCTGGACCTATACCTGGTGCATTGGCCGATGCCGCAGCGAAACAAGTTCGTCGATACCTTCAAAGCATTCGCTCACCTGCGCGATCAGGGCCGTATCCGGTCAATCGGGGTCAGCAATTTCGAACCCGAGCACCTCAATGTCCTCATCGATGCCACCGGGATTGTTCCCGCCGTCAACCAGGTCGAGCTGCACCCGCGGCTGCCGCAGACCGAGTTGCGGGAGGTCCACGCCCGCCTGGGCATCGCGACCGAGGCGTGGGGACCGCTCGGTCAGGGATCGTTGCTGACCCATCCGACCATTACCGGGGTCGCCGAAAGCTGCGGCCGGACACCCGCCCAGGTATTGATTCGGTGGCATATCCAGCTGGGTAATATCGTGATCCCCAAGTCGGTGAACCCTAAGCGGATTGCGAGCAACTTCGACGTGTTCGATTTCGAACTCAGCAGCAACGACATGGCGTCAATCTCCTCGCTCGACGATGGCAACCGGCTCGGTCCTGATCCACGAACCTTTGATTTCACAGGCAGGTGAATGACGTTGACCGGCGAGTCGGGCGCCTCGGTCCCCTCCATAGCACTCAATGACGAGAACACCATGCCGGCGCTCGGCCTCGGTGTTGCCGAATTGTCCGACGCCGAGACCGAGCGCGCGGTCTCGGCGGCACTGGAGATCGGGTACCGGCTGATCGATACCGCCGCGGTGCACGGCAACGAAGCCGCGGTCGGCCGCGCTATCGCGGCGTCCGGGATCCCGCGCGCCGAGTTGTTCGTCACCACCAAGCTGGCCAACGCCGACCAGGGCCTCACCTCCACCCAAAACGCCTGCAAGGCCAGCCTGGAGCGGCTCGGCCTGGACTACGTCGACCTCTACCTGATCCACTGGCCGGCACCGCAATTGGGCAAATACGTGGACAGCTTCGGCGGCCTGATCCAATTACGCGGCGACGGCCAGGTGCGCTCGATCGGCGTGTGCAACTTCACCGAGGAACACCTGTCGAACATCATCGACCTGACCTTCGTCACCCCCGCGGTCAACCAGATCGAGCTGCATCCGCTGCTCAACCAGGCCGAGCTACGCGCCGCCAACGCCGCGCACAACGTCGTCACCGAGGCTTACAGCCCGTTGGCGGTTGGCAGGTTGCTGGATAACCCGACCGTGACGTCCGTCGCTGCCGAATACAGCCGCACCCCCGCGCAGGTGCTGATCCGGTGGAGTCTGCAGCTGGGCAATGTGGTGATTCCGCGGTCGGCCGAGCCAGAGCGCATCGCCAACAACATCGACGTCTTCGATTTCGAGTTGGCCGCCGAGCACATGGACACGCTCAACGGGCTCAATGACGGCACCCGGGTGCGCGAGGATCCGCTGACCTACACCGGAATCTAAGGCGTTACCCGATCGACCAGGGCGACGATGCAGAGCGCGTAGCGCGATGAGGAGGGGACGCGCAGCGCGATGAGGTGGGGGTACCTCCCGCTTGCGGGGGAAAGCCCGGCGATCAGCCCGAGCCCGGCTGTCCCAACGGGCAGGTGGCGGTGGCCTGACGCAATACGTCCGCCGAAGCCTGGTCGACGGGAAGTGCGTAACCACGCGACACGGCAATGTACTGCATGGCGTACTGACACCAGAACGCCTTGTTGGGGGGCATCCATAGGGCCGGCTGG
>NZ_DASPSP010000016.1:0-69413 GCF_035623875.1 Mycobacterium sp.
GCAGCGGCGCTGCCCTCAGCGGGGTCGTCGACATCGCCCATCGCCCACGCCGACAGGTGCGGATACGCGGCGCCGATACCGATCCCGACGGCCAGCAGCGCCGTCGCGCACAAGATGATCACGCCGACCGGTGCGCCTTGGACGTGGGTAACTCCGGCCAGCGCCAGCCCGATCGCCATCACCACCGGTGCCGCTATCACCACACCGACGATCGAGCGGGCCTTGTTCAGTGAACCGCTGCCCAGCCCGCTGATCGTCCAGCCGATCGATAGCGCCGCGCCCAACAGCCCGGCCACTATCGGCCCCAAGTGCGCGAGTCGCTGGCCGAACAACGGGACATAAAGGTCGACCTTGGTCGCGGCAACCAGGAGACCCAGGGTTAAGTAGACCCACTTCAACGGACCAAATCCGAAGACGCTGGCGGGCAACACCGCCGCGGTCATCCGTCGATCGACGACCAGGAACGTCCCCACCAGCGCGGCGCCAACAGCAAGCAGACCGGCCGTCGCGACGGTGTTATGTGGGAGAGACGCCACGCTGACTGCCAGTGCGGCGGCGCCCAGCAGGACTATCGACGGGACCGGAATCTGCGTCGCGGCGCGGGCGCGATCCTGCTTGTCTGCCGACAGCACGCCCGGTGCCAGCACCGACATCGCCACGCTGAGCATGGCCAGCAAGCCGAACGCCCACCGCCACGCGCCGAATTGCGCGAAGACACCGCCCAGCGCAGGTCCGACCAGCGCACCGACGCCCCACATCGCGGACGCCATCGCCGCACCGCGGCTCCACAGGTAGCGCGGCAGCACGGAGTTGATCACCGCGAAACTCAGGCCGCACAGCAGGCCGCCAGCCAGCCCCTGCAGAAAGCGGCCCGCCAGCAAGACCTCCATGTTCGGTGCCGCCGCGCAGACCACACTGCCGGCGCCCAACACCGCGAAGCCCAGGAGATAGGACACGCATGAGCCGACGCGGTGAAGTAAAGAATTCACGGTCGCCGCCGCGACCACCGACCCGACGAGGTACAGCGTCGTCACCCATGAATAGATCCGCTCGCCGCCGATCTCGTTGATCGTGCTAGGCAGCATGCTGATCGTCAGGAACTCATTGGTCGAATAAAGGACCACGCCCCCGGCGACCACAGCCGACGTTCGCAGATACTGGGTGCTCCACAACTCACGCCAGTGGCCGGTGGTGATTGCTTGTTGCTCCGCTAAATCCACCACCGAGCGACCACTAAACCATGTTTGAGCGAAGGAGTCGAACCCCGCTGGAAGGTGCGTCCGGCGTCCTCACCGGACCACATCTGCGGGTTCGGCGCGTGGACCTGCACGGTCATCGGGTGTTGCCGGGCTGTTCGGATTTGCATCACAGATCGGCTTAATCCGGTTATCCAGACGCTCCCCAGCCCGCCACGCGGGCTGGATCGTCGCCGGACGAACGCAGTCGCCTACCATCGTCCCTCGTGCCCCACGACGAAAGTGAGCGATCGACGCGCCAGCTCGCGCGTTGGATCGCCGTCGTCGCCGGGATTGCCGGGGCGCTGCTCTGCGCAGTTGTTCCGCTGCTTCCGGTGAAACAGACGACCGCGACAATCCTTTGGCCGCAGGGCCTCACCGGCGACGGGCATGTGACCGATATCACCGCGCCGCTGGTATCCGGGGCGCCGCGAGCGCTGGATATCTCCATCCCCTGCTCGGCGATCGCCACCCTGCCCGCCGACGGCGGCCTGGTGCTCTCGACGCTGCCGGTCAACGGCTTCCAGACCGGTAAAAGCGGGCTGTTCGTCCGGGCCAACAAGGACGCGGTCGTCGTGGCGTTCCGTGACTCGGTTGCTGTGGTGGCGGCCCGCTCGGCGGTGGGCTCCGGCGCCTGCAGTGCGTTGCACATCTGGGCCGACGCGGGCGTGGCGGGTGCCGACTTCGTCGGTATACCGGGGGCCGCAAAAACTCTCGCACCGGAGAAGAAGCCGCAGGTCGGCGGGATTTTCACCGACCTGAAAGTGCCGGCGCAGCCGGGGTTGTCGGCTCGCATCGACGTTGATACCCGGTTCATCGTCGCCCCCACCATGCTCAAGAAAGGCGTGATGGCCCTGGGTGGGCTCGCCGTGGTGACCTCGATCGTCGCGCTGGCCGTCCTGGACCGGCAGTCGGGCCGGCGGATGCCGCGCAACTGGCGTCGTTGGTTACGGCCCGGGGTCGCCACCTGGCTCGCCGACGCCGGGGTGATCGCGACGCTGCTGGTTTGGCATGTCATCGGCGCCACCTCGTCGGACGACGGCTACAACCTCACCATCGCCCGGGTCGCGCCGAAGGCCGGGTATGTGGCCAACTACTACCGGTACTTCGGGACGACGGAAGCGCCGTTCGACTGGTATCTCGCGGTGCTGTCCAAGTTGGCGGCGGTGAGCACCGCCGGTGTGTGGATGCGGATACCGGCCACGCTGGCCGGGATCGTGTGCTGGCTGATCATCAGCCATTGGGTGCTGCGGCGACTGGGGCCTGGAATTGGCGGTCTGGCGGCCAATCGGGTGGCGGTAGTCACTGCGGGCGCGGTGTTTTTGGCCGCGTGGCTGCCGTTCAACAACGGCTTGCGCCCTGAACCGTTGATCGCACTCGGTGTGGTGGCCACCTGGATGTTGGTGGAACGCGCGATCGCGTTGCGACGATTGGCTCCGGCCGCGGTCGCGATCGTGGTCGCGATGCTGACCGTGACCCTGGCACCGCAGGGGTTGATCGCGCTCGCGGCGCTGCTGACCGGGGCCCGGGCCATCGCCCAGACGATCCGGCGGCGCCAGGCCACCGACGGGCTACTGGCGCCTCTATTGGTGCTGGCGGCGTCGTTGTCGCTGATCACGGTGGTGGTGTTCCGCAGTCAAACGCTGGCCACGGTCGCCGAGTCGGCGCGCATCAAATACAAGGTCGGGCCGACGATCGCCTGGTACCAGGACTGGCTGCGCTACTACTTCCTTACCGTGGAGTCGAACCCTGACGGGTCGATGGCGCGGCGATTCGCGGTGCTAGTGCTGCTGTTGTGCCTGTTCGGAATGCTGGTCATATTGCTGCGCCGCGGCCGGGTGCCCGGGTTGGCCAGCGGCCCGGCCTGGCGGTTGATCGGCACCACCGCGATTGGCCTATTGCTCCTGACGTTTACGCCGACGAAGTGGGCCGTGCAGTTTGGCGCCTTCGCCGGGTTGGCCGGTGCCCTGGGGGCTGTCACCGCGTTCGCCTGCGCCCGGATCGGGCTGCACAATCGCCGCAACCTGACGCTGTATGTGACGGCGCTGCTGTTCGTGCTGGCGTGGGCCACGTCCGGCATCAACGGCTGGTTCTACGTCGGCAACTACGGGGTGCCGTGGTACGACATCCCGCCCGTCATCGCCAGCCATCCGGTGACGACGATGTTCCTGACACTGTCGATCATCACCGGGCTGCTGGCCGGTTGGTACCACTTCCGGATGGACTATGCCGGGCACACCGAAGTCACCGACAACCGGCGCAACCGCGTCCTGGCGTCGACCCCACTGCTGGTGGTCGCGACGATCATGGTGCTCGGCGAGGTGGGTTCGCTGGCCAAAGGCGCGGTGTTCCGCTATCCGCTCTACACCACCGCCAAGGCCGACCTGGCCGCACTCGCGTCGGGGCTCTCGCCCAGCAGCTGCGCCATGGCGGACGACGTGTTGACCGAACCCGACCCCAATGCCGGCATGTTGCATCCGGTGCCGGGACAGACCTTTGGACCTGACGGCCCGCTCGGGGGGAGCAATCCTGTCGGCTTCAAACCCGACGGGGTGGGCGACGACCTGAGATCGTACCCGGTGGTGACCAAACCTGGGGTGGTCAATTCCACCGGGTCACCCAACAAACCCAACGCCACCATGAGTGACTCCGCGGGCACGGCCGGCGGGAAAGGCCCCGTCGGGGTGAACGGGTCGCACGCCGCACTTCCGTTCGGCCTCGACCCGGCCCGCACACCGGTGATGGGCAGCTACGGCGAGAACACGCTGGCCGCCACCGCGACCTCCGCGTGGTACCAGTTGCCGCCGCGCAGCCCGGACCGGCCGCTGGTGGTGGTCTCCGCCACCGGTGCTATCTGGTCGTACAAAGAGGACGGCACCTTCACGTACGGGCAGTTGCTGAAACTGCAGTGGGGCGTCGCCCGCCCCGACGGCACCACCCAGCCGCTCACGGAGGTACAGCCGATCGACATCGGGCCAGAGCCGGCGTGGCGCAATCTGCGGTTCCCGCTGACCTGGGCGCCACCGGAGGCCAACGTGGCTCGTATCGTCGCTTACGACCCGAACCTGAGCTCCGAGCAGTGGTTCGCGTTCACGCCACCGCGGGTGCCGGTGCTGCAGACCCTGCAGCAACTGATCGGATCGCACACACCCGTGCTGATGGACATTGCGACCGCCGCTAACTTCCCCTGCCAGCGGCCGTTCTCCGAACACCTCGGCGTTGCCGAACTTCCGCAATATCGCATCCTGCCCGATCACAAACAGACGGCGGCGTCGTCGAACGGGTGGCAGGCCGGCGAGGACGGGGGTCCGTTCCTGTTCACTCGGGCGATGCTGCGTACCTCGACGGTTTCGACGTACCTGCGCGGTGACTGGTATCGCGACTGGGGATCGGTTGAGCAGTATTACCCGTTGGTGCCGGCCGATGACGCACCGGATGCCGCTATCGAACAGGGTGTGATCACAATGCACGGCTGGAGCCGGCACGGACCGATTCGAGCCCTACCATGAGCGTCACCACCGTCAGGAACCGCGAAGACGAGGCGGCCCCCCGGCAAGACATCCGTGTGACGCGCTGGGTCGCGACGATCGCCGGGTTGATCGGTTTCGTCTTGTCGGTCGCGACGCCGCTGCTGCCGGTCGTGCAGACCACCGCGACGCTGAACTGGCCGCAAAGCGGTCAGCTGAACAGTGTTACGGCACCACTGATTTCGCTGACACCGGTCGACGTGACGGTAACCGTGCCGTGCTCCGTGGTGCGCGCCCTGCCACGTGAGGGCGGGGTCGTGCTGAGCACGGCACCCAAGAAAGGCAAGGACGCCGCGCTGAACGGGTTGTTCGTCGTCGCCAACAGCAAGCGTGTCGACGTCACCGACCGCAACGTGGTGATCGCCAGCGTGCCGCGGGATCAGGCAGTGTCCCCGCAATGCCAGCGCATCGAGATCACCTCCACCCAAGCCGGCGCCTACGCCACCTTCGTCGGGTTGACCGATCCGGCGGGCAAGCCGGTACGCGATGGTTTCCCCGATCCCAACCTGCGCCCGCAGATCGTCGGGGTGTTCACGGATCTGACCGGTCCCGCTCCGCCCGGGCTGCGGTTTTCGGCGACCATCGACACCCGGTTCTCCACCACACCGACGACTCTGAAACTGGCCGCGATGGTGCTGGCGATCGCGTCCACCATCGTGTCGCTGGTCGCGCTGTGGCGCCTCGACCAATCGGACGGGCGGCGGATGCGCCGGCTCATTCCGGCCAACTGGCGCACCTTCACCCTGGCCGACGCCACGGTCATATTCGGCTTCTTGCTGTGGCATGTGATCGGCGCCAACTCCTCCGACGACGGCTACATACTGGGCATGGCGCGCGTCGCCGGTCCCGCCGGCTACATGTCCAACTACTTCCGCTGGTTCGGCAGCCCGGAAGACCCGTTCGGCTGGTACTACAACCTGCTGGCGCTGATGACCAAAGTCAGCGACGCCAGCTTGTGGATGCGGTTGCCGGACTTGGTCGCCGGGGTGGTGTGCTGGCTGCTGCTATCGCGGGAGGTGCTGCCGCGGTTGGGGCCGGCGGTGGCGTCCAGCAAGCCGGCGATGTGGGCGGCGGGCATGGTGTTGCTGGCGGCCTGGATGCCGTTCAACAACGGCCTGCGACCCGAGCCGATCATCGCGGTCGGGTCGCTGATCACCTACGTGCTGATCGAGCGGTCGATGCGGTACAGCCGGATGACGCCGGCGGCGCTGGCCGTCATCACCGCGGCGTTCACCCTTGGTGTCCAGCCCACTGGGCTGATCGCCGTGGCGGCGCTGATCGCCGGTGGGCGACCGATCCTGCGAATCCTGGTCCGCCGGCATCGCATCGTCGGTACCTGGCCGTTGGTGGCGCCGATGCTGGCGGCCGGGTCCGTCATCCTCACCGTCGTCTTCGCCGACCAGACACTGTCAACGGTGTTGGAGGCCACCAGGATTCGGACCGCGATCGGGCCCAGCCAAGCCTGGTACACCGAAAACCTGCGGTACTACTACCTGATCCTGCCCACCGTCGACGGTTCGCTGTCCCGCCGGTTCGGCTTCCTGATCACCGCATTGTGCCTCTTCACCGCGGTATTCATCATGTTGCGGCGCAAGCGAATTTCCGGCGTGGCGCGTGGGCCGGCGTGGCGGCTGATGGGCGTCATCTTTGGCACGATGTTCTTCCTGATGTTCACCCCCACCAAATGGGTGCACCACTTCGGCCTATTCGCCGCGGTGGGGGCGGCGATGGCCGCACTGACCACGGTGCTGGTGTCGCCGGCGGTGCTGCGTTCTCCGCGTAACCGGATGGCGTTCATGGCGGCCTTGATGTTCGTGATGGCGCTGTGCTTCGCCACCACCAACGGCTGGTGGTATGTGTCGAGCTACGGCGTGCCGTTCAACAGTACAATGCCGAAAATCGCCGGAATCACGGTCAGCACAATCTTTTTCATTCTCTTCGTGATCACCGCGCTGTATGCCGCCTGGTTGCACTTCGCCCCGCGCGGCCGCGGAGAAGGCCGGCTGGTGCATGCCCTGACCGCGGCACCGGTGCCGATCGTAGCCGGGTTCATGGTCTTGGTTTTCGTCGCGTCGATGGTGATCGGAGTTGTGCGCCAGTACCCGACCTACTCCAACGCCTGGGACAACCTCCGGGAGTTCAGCGGAGGCTGCGGACTGGCCGACGACATCCTCGTCGAGCCGGACAGCAACGCCGGCTTTATGCCGCCGCTACCCGACAATTTCGGCCCGTTGGGCCCGCTGGGTGGTGTCAACCCAACAGGGTTCAGCCCCAACGGCGTACCGGAACGCACCCTGGCCGAGTCGGTCAAGGAGACGGCGGTCCCACAGCCCGGCACCGACTACGATTGGGATGCGCCGCTCAAGCTGACGGCGCCGGGCATCAACGGATCGACGGTGCCGCTGCCGTACGGCCTCGACCCCCAACGGGTTCCGCTGGCCGGCAGCTACACCACTGGCGCGCAACAGCAGAGCAGGCTCACCTCGGCGTGGTACCAGCTGCCGAAGGCGGACGCGGGCCATCCCCTGGTTGTGGTAACCGCCGCGGGCACGATCGCCGGCAACAGCGTGCTGCACCACCACACCGACGGACAGACCGTGGTGCTGGAATTCGGCAGGGCCGGACCCGGCGGCGACGTGCTGCCGGCCGGGCGCCTGGTGCCCTACGACCTGTACGGGGAGCAGCCCAAGGTGTGGCGCAACCTGCGCTTCGCGCGGTCGGCGATGCCCGCGGACACGGTCGCGGTGCGGGTGGTGGCCGAGGACCTGTCGCTGACGCCAGAGGACTGGATCGCGCTGACCCCGCCGCGGGTGCCGGTGCTGCGCTCGCTGCAGGAGTACATCGGCTCGACGCAGCCGGTGCTGCTGGACTGGGCGGTCGGGCTGGCGTTCCCTTGCCAGCAGCCGATGCTGCAAGTCAACGGCGTCACCGACATCCCGAAGTTCCGCATCACCCCGGACTACAACGCCAAGAAGCAGGACACCGACACCTGGCAGGACGGCGTCAACGGCGGCCTGCTGGGCATCACCGACCTTTTGCTGCGAGCCCATGTGATGTCGACGTACCTCTCGCATGACTGGGGCCGCGACTGGGGATCGCTGCGCAAGTTCGACACAATCGTCGACGCTCACCCGGCCCAGCTCGAGCTGGGCACCGCGACCCGCAGCGGGTTGTGGTCGCCGGGCCAGATCCGGATCAAGCCCTAGCTCGGCGACGATGCGGGACGCGCAGCGTCCCGGGGAACGTAATGTCGGTCTTGCCTATACCGTCATGCGCGCTCGGCCGTCATGTCCATTTCGATCCAGCCCTGGCACGGGCCGCTCAAGATGTCGGTGTGCATGACACCGGCAAGTGTTCCGTTGGCTTGGGGCGTGTAGCGCACATTGGATCGGGCCGGACTCCATTGGATCGTGGTGTCGGGCATCATGCAGTCCCACTGGAAATCGCTGACTTGCGTCCAAGACGACCCGTCCCAGGTGAATTGCACCGGTTGCGGAACCGTCGGGTTGCTCGGCGGAGGGCCGCTGACGATCGTGGCGATGCACTTTCCGCCTGTGCAGCTTGAGCGGAATCCATAGATATCTGTGTGCTGCACCTCGGGGTCACCGACGGCCATGCTAGTCCCGGACTTTGGACCAACCATGAACGTGATCGCGTACTCGCCGTTCCAGGAGGGAGTGTCGGCGAAGGCAGTTGGGGGAAGCGACAGGGCGATCGTGAGCGGCGCGGCGCACAAACCGACGACACTGCTCAGACGGTCTGGGGCCATCGGTTTCTCCTCTCGGCCCGCAACGGCTTTGGAACTAGGATGCACCGCGACAAACTCGGATGTATACCCGGCCTATACGTTATTGCCGGGGAGGAGCCGGGCAATCTTATCTGGCGTTGCTGCGAGCTGTTTACGAACTGTTTCCGCGCCTCCTTCCGTGGATGCGTGCGCGCAGTATGCATTTGTTCCGCTTATGCGGTCGTTGATTGCTGCTGCCGCGCAATAGGTTTCGCCGTGCTCGGAGTAGATACCGGAGCGTTTTAGGGAGACAATTGGCTCTGTGATGCCGCAGCCTCAGCAGTTATCCGCGCCACCGGGGGCACGGTAGCCGCAGAAGTGCATTTGGCCAGCCCGAATTCGCCAGGCACCCACTACGACGTCAGACTGATCCAGGTGCCTCGGGCATCGAATTCGCCATGCGACTCCGGGGGTCCGGGCGTCGTGGGTATTCATCCAGCGACCGATCCAGTTTTCACAGAACCCAGCCGAGTTCTACACGTCTGACTTTGTCGCGCCGGTCTAGCCTGCCAGCGGCTCGGCGGTGAACTTAGATCGGGATCAGCCCGTGCTTGCGGCCGACTCGCCGGTATAGCTGCTTGTCACGCAACAGGTGCAGCGACTTACGCAGCAGCAGCCGGGTGTCGTGCGGCTCGATGACCGCGTCGATGAACCCACGCTCGGCGGCGATCCACGGGTTCGCCATGTTGAGGTTGTAGCCTTCGATGAAGTCTTTCTTGATCGCCTGCGCCTCGGGCGTGGTGGGGTCGGGAAACCGCTTCATCAGCAGTTGCGCGGCACCCTCGGCGCCGATCACCGCGATGCGCGCAGTCGGCCACGCGTAGTTGAAATCGGCGGTGAGCTGCCGGGAGCCCATCACGGCGTAGGCCCCACCGTAGGACTTGCGGACCGTGATCGTCACCTTGGGCACGTCAGCCTCGACGACCGCGTACAGGAACCGGCCGCCACGCTTGATGATGCCGTTCTTCTCCTGCTCGACGCCGGGGAGGAAGCCAGGGGTGTCCACGACGAACACCAGTGGCACATGAAACGCGTCGCAGAATCGGATGAACCGAGCCGCTTTGTCGGAGGCCTCGTTGTCGATCGATCCGGACAGATGCATGGGCTGGTTGGCGACCACGCCGACCGGGCGCCCGTCCACCCGGGCGAACCCCGTGATGATGGCCGGCCCGGACTGTGCGGCGACGTCGAGAAAGTCGCCGTCGTCGAAGATCCGCAGCAGGATCTCGTGCATGTCGTAGGCCATGTTGTCGGAATCCGGCACGATCGAGTCGAGCTCCAGATCATGCGGGGTGATCTCCGGCTCAAGACCGGGGTTGATAGTCGGCGCTTGGTCGAAGCAGTTGGACGGCAGGAACGACAGAAAGTCGCGCACGTATTGGAATGCGGCCGCTTCAGATTCGACGACCTGATGCAGGTTTCCGTAGCGGGCCTGCGCTTCGGCACCGCCGAGCTCGTCAAGGCTGACGTCCTCGCCGGTGACTTCCTGAATCACGTCGGGCCCGGTGACGAAGAAGTAGCCCTGGTCGCGCACCGCGACCAGCAGGTCGTCCTGGATCGGCGAATACACCGCTCCCCCAGCGCATTTGCCGAGGATGATGGAGATTTGCGGTACCAGCCCGGACAGCGCCTCATGGCGGCGGCCCAGCTCGGCATACCACGCCAACGAGGTCACCGCGTCCTGGATGCGAGCGCCGCCGGAGTCGTTGATGCCGACGATCGGGCACGCCACCATCGCGCACCACTCCATCAACTGAGCGACCTTGCGGCCGAACATCTCTCCGACCGTGCCACCGAAAACCGTCTGGTCGTGCGAAAACACCCCGACCGGCCGGCCGTTGATGGTGCCGCGGCCGGTGACCACGCCGTCGCCGAAGAGCGCGTTTGGATCTCCCGGCGTGCGGGCCAGCGCCCCGGTTTCGAGGAAGCTGCCCGGATCCAGCAGCGCGTGGACGCGGGCGTGGGCGCTGGCGATGCCCTTCTTGTCCCGCTTGGCGGCGGCCTTCTCGCCGCCGGGTTCCTTGGCAAGTTCCAGCTTTTCGTGGAGTTCGGCCAGCAGCTCGGCGGTGGTCTTCGTGGTCACCTAGACTTCCTTCTCCCAACAAGGGGGGCGTCAATCTGGTTGAGCGCCTGGGTCATATGCGCGGCGACCTTGGCGATGATCGGCTCGTCGATGGCCTGGATGTGTTCGCCGCCGATCGGCACGATCTCCAAATCGGAGACGTATTCGCCCCAGCCGCCGTCGGGCTTGCGGGTGGCGTAGCGCGGCTCGAACACGATCGCGTCGTCGTGGTAGCGGTCGGCCATGTACAGCGTGACGTGACCGTCGTAGGGCTGGATCTGGACGGTGTCGATCGCCCGGTTGTCCAGATACGACGTGCGCTGATGTTCGATGATCCCGCCGGGGATCTGCACACCGCTCTGTTTGACGGCCTCCAGTACGAACTTGACCTGTCCCTCGTCGTCGAGTTCTTCGAGCTGCTCGTAAGGGATTTCAGGGATCTCGACGTTGAAGGTCCGCTCGGCGAAGCGGGCGTAACGCTCCCAGCGCTTGCGGGTCTCCTCCTTGGTCTGCGGGATCTCCTCACCGGCGCGCACCGCGTCGATCAGACCGACGAACGCCACGTCGCAGCCCTGTTGCTTCAGCCCGATCGCGCAGGCGTAGGCCAGCACCCCGCCCAGTGACCAGCCGACCAGGATGAACGGCCCGTTGCCCTGCAGCTCACGCAGCTTCGGAACGTATTGGGCGGCACGCTCTTCGATGGTGCCTTCAACGCGCTCGAAACCGTACATCGGGATGTCCGGCGGCAGGCGGTTGAGTAACGGCTCGTAGACCACCGTCGATCCGCCCGCGGCGTGAAACACGAACACCGGCGGCTTGGTGGAACCCTCGGGCCTGGCGCGGATGATGCGCACGAAGCCGTCGATCTGGCCCCCCTCCAAGTATTCGCGCACCGTCGTCGCGAGCTCCTCGATAGTCGCGGCGGCTTTGACGTCGTCGGCGCTGATCGGCCCTTCGGCGCGTTCGGAAAGCCGCTGCGCCATCTTGGTGGCGGCGGCGTCGTCCAGCTTCGGCAACGCGTTGAAGATGCCGCCCGGGGACTTGCCGGTGACGATCGCCCACGTTGCAAATGTGACCCGCTCGGCGGCATCCCGCGGCGGCACATCAGAATTAAGCGCCTCAGCGACGGCCTGCTGGTTGAGTGCCTGCGCGGCAGCCGCCAGGTTGGGCTGCCCAGTGGGACTAGCCGGGCCGGCGGGGTTGGTGGGCGGCGGCGGAATCGGTGCGTCGGAAGCCGGCGCCTCGGGCTGCGTTTCGACGGCTTGGGTCACCGATTCCGGTGTCGCGCCGGCCAACAGCGCCGCCTGCTCCTTGGCGATCTCGTCGGCTGTCTGAGTCTTCTGGTGCTCGTGCAGGTCCTGCACCTCGTCGCGGTGCTCGATCGCGTACTCGATCAGCTTTTCGACGTTGTAGAGGTTGGCGTCGCGGACCGCCTGCAGCTGAATCGGCGGCAGGTCGAAGTCGTACTCAACGCGGTTCTTGATCCGCACGGCCATCATCGAGTCCAGACCGAGCTCGATCAGCGGCACCTCCCACGGCAGGTCCTCGGGCTCATAACCCATCGCCATCGACACGATGGCGGCCAGCCGGTCGCGGACGGTCTCACCGGAATCCGGTGACCAGCGCTGCAATCCGCCGCTCAGCTGCCGTGCGGTGAGGCTGTCGCTCAGGGTGCCGGCATCGTCCGGCTCGTCGGCAGCCGGCTCGGCAGCCGGTGCAGCCACCTCGGCCGGCGCGGCGGTGACCGTCTGCGCGATCGCCGCACCGGCGCCAACGGCCGTCGGCAATACCGAAGCTTGCCCTGCCCGCGACACCAGCGCGTCATAGACCAGCGTGAAGGATTCGTCGATGCGGGCGTGGATTTGAACGGCCGCTCCGCTGGGGTGGCGGGTCAACGTCGTCACCAGCCGGGCGTTCTCGGCCGGCACTGCCCGTTGCTCGGAAGCAACCAGCTGGGCATCCGGAAGCACCTGTATCGCAGCGGCTTTCACCAATGCCCCCAAATCGGTGGCATCACGCGGCGCGTACTCCCAGACGTGCCGGCCGTCCGGCATCGCGACATGGGTGCCGGGCATCAGCACCGACCCGTCACCGGAGAAGTGCGCGTTGAGCCAGTGCTCCTTGCGGCGGAAGCGGGTCGGCGGGATGTTCGCGTAGTCCTCGGGACCGCCGGCGGGAGTGAAGAGTGTACGGATGTCGAGGTCGTGTCCATACACGAACAGCTGTGCCATCGCTGAGGTCATCGCATCGACGTCGTCCTGCTTGCGGGCTAGTGTCGGGATCAGTTGCGCGTCGGGCAATCCCGCGGCTGCAGTGGTCAAACCGATCTGCATCAGCGCGACCGGGTTGGGCGCGAGCTCCAGGAATGTGGTGTGGCCGCTGTCGACGGCGTTGCGGACGCCGTGAGTGAAGTAGACCGAATGCCGCATTCCCTTGAGCCAGTAGGCGACGTCGTGGATCGGCTCACCGCCGGGCTTGATGTAGGTGCCCTCGTGCACCGTCGAGAAGATTCCGGCGGTCGGGCTCATCGGCGTGATGCCCTGCAGTTCTGCGGAGAACTCACCGAGCAGCGGATCCATCTGCGAGGTGTGGCCGGCGCCCTTGGTCTGAAGTTTGCGGGAAAAGCGGCCCTCCGCTTCGCAGCGGGCGACGATCGCGTCGATCTGCTCGGGTGGACCGCCGATCACGGTCTGGCTTGGCGCGGCGTAGACGCACACCTCCAGGTCGGGGAAGTCGGCGAACACTGTCTTGAGCTCGTCGGCGGAGTACTCGACGAGCGCCATCAGTCGGATGTACTCGCCGAACAGCATCGCCTCGCCTTCACCCATCAGATGGGAGCGTGAGCAGATCACCCGGGTTGCGTCCGGCAGCGACAGGCCGCCGGCGAAGTAGGCCGATGCGGGCTCGCCCAGCGACTGACCAACTACCGCAGCGGGTTTGGCGCCGTGATGTTTGAGCAACTCGCCCAGTGCGATTTGGATCGCGAAGATGACGACGTTGCTGGTCTCGATGCCGTAATCGTGCGAGTCGTCGAGAATCAGCTCGAGCACCGAGTAACCCCGCTCGTCCTGAATCAGCGCGTCGACCTTCTCGATCCACTCGGCGAAGACCTCATTGCGCAGATACAGACTCTTGCCCATCTTGCGGTGCTGCGCACCGAAACCGGCCATTGCCCACACCGGGCCGCTGGTCACCGGCCCGTCGGTGCTAAACACGTTCGGCTTCTGCTTGCCGTCGGCGATCGCGCGCAGCCCCTTGATAGCTTCCTCGTGGTCGCGGGCCAGCACCACCGCCCGGGAGCGGCCATGGTTGCGCCGCGACAGCGAGCGGCCGATCGACTCCAGCGACGACGCTTGGCCCTCCGGGGTTTCCATCCAGTCGGCCAGCTCCGCGGCGGCGATCTTCTTGCGTGACGTCAAAAAAGCCGAAACCGCCAGCGGTACCGACGGCGTCGGGATCTCTTCGGCCGCAAGCTCTTCGAGTGCGATCTCTTTGAGCCGCTTGGCTTCGTCAGTGACGCCGGGAAGTTCAGGTTCTTCTTCGACGCGCACTGTCGCGCGTTCGTCCTCGATGAACTCGCCGTACTCGTCGAAGCGCACCCCGCCGATGTACGCGGCGGGCCCCTGCTCTGCGGTCTTGGCTTCGCCCTCCGGCGTTGCCTCGGGTTCGCGTGCTTGCCTTTCCAGGACGTCGCGCGGCAGCACCTCACGCAGCACCACGTGCGCGTTGGCGCCGCCGAAGCCGAAGCTCGACACGCCGGCGACGGCATATCCGCCGTAGCGCGGCCAGTCGGCAACGGTGTCCAGGACACGCAAATGCGCTGCGTCGAAGTCGATGTAGGGGCTGGGGCCGGCGTAGTTGATGGACGGCGGCAGTTTGTCGTGCTGCAGGGATAGCACCATCTTGACCAGGCTGGCGGCACCGGCCGCCGACTCCATGTGTCCGACATTGGTTTTGACCGCGCCGAGCAGAGCCGGCTTGTCGGCCGGGCGGCCACGACCGATCACCCGGCCCAGCGCCTGTGCCTCGATCGGGTCGCCGAGCACCGTGCCGGTGCCGTGCGCTTCGACGTAGTCGACCGTGCGCGGGTTGATGCCGGCGTCCTTGTAGGCCCGGCGAAGCACGTCGGCCTGCGCGTCCGGGTTGGGGGCGATCAGGCCGTTGGACCGGCCGTCGTGGTTGACCGCGCTGCCGGCGATCACGGCCAGGATCTGATCGCCGTCGCGGCGCGCATCGTCGACCCGCTTGAGCACCAGCATGGCGCCGCCCTCGGAGCGAGTGTAGCCGTCGGCGTCCGACGAAAACGACTTGATCCGGCCGTCCGGCGCGAGCACCTGCCCGATCTCGTCGAAACCGAGGGTGACCGCCGGGGTGATCAGCGCGTTGACGCCGCCGGCGACGGCCACGTCACATTCGCCGTTGCGCAGCGCCTGCACCGCCTGGTGGGTGGCGACCAGCGAGCTCGAGCAGGCGGTGTCGACCGCGACCGACGGGCCGTGGAAGTCGAAGAAGTACGAAACCCGATTGGCGACAATCGAACTCGCGGTGCCTGTGATCGCGTAGGGGTGGGCGACGGTCGGGTCGGACATTGCCAGGTAGCTGTAGTCCATGACAGAGGTGCCGACATACACCCCGACGGATTCGCCGCGCAGGTTCGATGCCGGGATGCGCGCATACTCGAGCGCCTCCCAGGTCAGCTCCAGCGCCATCCGCTGCTGCGGGTCGATGTTGTCGGCTTCGGTCTTGGACAGCGCGAAGAACTCGGAGTCGAAACCCTTGATGTCGTTGAGATAGCCGCCGCGAGTCCGGGCCTTCTTGATGAGCTCGGCCAGCCGCGGCTCTTCCATGAACTCCGACCAGCGGCCCTCGGGCAGATCGGTGATGGCGTCGCGACCCTCCAGCAGCGCCTGCCAGGTCTCCTCGGGGCTGTTCATGTCGCCCGGCAACCGGGTGGCCAAGCCCACCACGGCAATGTCGACCCGCTCCACCGGCCCGCTGCGCGTCCAGTCGATGTCGTCCGCACCGGCTGAGTCTTCGAAGGGGTCGCCCTCGACGATCCAAGTCGCCAGGCTTTCGATGGTCGGATGCTCGAAGGCGGCCGCGATCGATACCGTGACCCCGGTGCGGTCCTCGATGTCGGCGGCCATCGCCACCGCGTCGCGCGACGACAGACCCAGTTCCACCATCGGCGTGGCCTCGTCAATCGCGTCGGGCGACTGCCCGACTGCGTCGCCGATCCAGTTGCGCAGCCATTGCCGCACCTCGGCGACGGTCATGTCGGTGCGGGCGGGCACATCCGCGCCTTCGGCCAATGGTTGGGAATCGGTATCTGTATCAGTCATATTCGCGATCAGCCCGCCTCGTCGGGGAAGGCATTCGGGGCCGCGACGCCGCTGCGCAGGCTGCCGTCCAGGTAGGCGGTGCGGCAGGCGCGGCGCCCGATCTTGCCGCTGGAGGTCCGCGGAATCGATCCGGATGACACCAGCAGCACGTCGCGGACGGTCACCCCGTGCCGGACGGCGATGGCCGTCCGGATGTCGTCGGCGATGGGCTGATGGTCGAGCTTGTGCGTACCGGTGGCCCGCTCGCTGACAATCACCAGCTGCTCGGAGGTGTTGTCCGGATCGTATTTCAGGCCGGCGTGCGGGTTGTCGAACACCTCGGCGGGCAGCTGGTTCAGCGGCACCGAGAAGGCGGCCACGTAACCGGCTCGCAAGGCCCGGCTGGATTCCTGCGCTGAGTACTCGAGGTCCTGCGGGTAGTGGTTGCGGCCGTCGATGATGACGAGATCCTTCACTCGGCCGGTGATGTACAGGTCGCCCTCATGGTAAGTGCCGTAGTCGCCAGTGCTAACCCACATTCCGTCGTCGGGGGCTCCCTCGGCGTGCGACGGGCTGGTGCGCGACTTCAGGATGTTCTTGAAGACTTCGGAGGTTTCTGCTTCCCGGTTCCAATAGCCGGCACCCATGTTGTTGCCGTGCAGCCAGACCTCGCCGATCTGGCCGTCGGGCAGCTCACTGGCTGTCTCGGCATCGACGATCACTGCCCACTCGTCCACACCGATCTTGCCGGCAGACGCCTGCGCAACGCCGTTCTCTGCGTCGGCGGCCACCTCGACGAACCGCTTGTTGTTCAGCGCTTCCCGCTCGACGTAAACGATCTTGGGCAACTCCGCCGCCGGGGTGGTCGACACGAACAAGGTCGCCTCGGCCAGGCCGTAGGACGGCTTGATCGCCTTCTCCGGGAAACCGTAGGGCCCGAACGCCTCGTTGAACTTGCGTATCGATGACGCCGACACCGGCTCGCTGCCGTTGAGGATGCACCTGACCTTGCTCAGGTCCAGCGGCGGATCACCCTCCTTGGGCAGCCCCCGCAGCGCGGCGTGTTCGAACGCGAAGTTCGGCGCGGCGGAGATCGCGCCGCCGGTGTTGCCCTCCCTGCCGGCGAGCTCGCGTATCCACCGGATGGGCCGGCGCACGAAGGCGGCCGGCGTCATGAAGGTGTTCGGGTAACCGATCACCGAGGACACGAGGATGGTGATCAGGCCCATGTCGTGGAAGAACGGCAGCCACGAGACGCCAAAATCGCCTTCCTCACCTTCCAGCGCGTTAATCACCTGGACCACGTTGGTGGGCAGGTTCAGATGAGTGATCATGACGCCCGTCGGGGTGCGGGTCGAGCCGGAGGTGTACTGCAGGTAGGCGACGGTGTCGCGCTCGGCCGGCACGGGCACCCACGTGGCGCCGACGTCTGCGGGCACCGCGTCAACGGCGATGACGCGCGGCCGCTCCTTGGCCGGGCGGCTGCGGAAGAACTTGCGAACCCCCTCGGCGGAATCGCTGGTGGTCAGGATCGCCGATGGGGCGCAGTCGTCGAGCACCGCGTGCAGACGGCCGACGTGACCGGGTTCGGCCGGGTCGAACAGCGGCACCGCGATCCGGCCGGCGTACAAGACGCCAAAGAACGCAACCAGATAGTCCAGGTTCTGCGGGCACAGGATCGCGATCCGGTCACCGGGCTGAGTGACCTGCTCCAGCCGGGCGCCGACCGCCCGGTTACGGGTCCCGAACTCGGCCCAGGAGATGTCCCGCGCGACACCGTCGCGTTCGGTGGAGTAGTCCAGGAAACGGTAGGCCAGCCCTTCTCCGCGCACCTTCGTCCATTTCTCGACGTGACGGACCAGGTCGGTGTTTTCCGGGAACCTGATCTTGCCGTTCACGATGAACGGGTTGTGGTACGGCACGCCACTCTCCTGTCGTACAGTTCTGGGTCGGGCCTCTGGGCTGCGCCGACGGTTACATCCGGCTCAGGGTCGGCCAGCAGGACTGCGCGCAATCCGCCTGTCCAGGTCGTCCGAACGGCAAACCTCACAGATGGTACCGATGCACATCCAGGCAATCCGCAACGCATCGACTCGATAGGCCGACCAGAACTGTTCTTAAATTCCTCTTAATGTTAGTGGGCGGTGCGCCACGAACCAAATCCGAAGGTACCGCTTGTGACATCGGTCTGGTTGCAGCCGGGCCGTGTCGTATTGGCTGTTAACCGTGTTTCGGGTGTGACGCGTCGCCGATCGTCTCGTGCGCCCAATTCAAGGCCCACGCAGTGGCCGGCTGTCCGTCCAGACTCCAGAACTGGGTGGTGGCATACAGGGCGTGAACCGGCTGGCCGGCGCCGCCGGCCAGGACATCCAGCGTCCTGGGCAGGTTGGCCAGGCTGAACGCGTCCGGCGGGGCAGCGCAGATCAGGTCGCCGGTCCCACAGATCTCGTTGGTCTTGCTGTTGAGCGCACCGAAGCCGCCCGGCCGCGCGCCGGTCATCGTCAAACCCAGGCCGGACAGCACCGGCACCTCGGACAGGGTGATCTCGGCACCCTCGCCCGGCGGATTGGGTCCGATGTCCTGGCCGACGCCTGGCTGGCGGCGGCCATCGGCGATCAGCGTCACACCGACCACCAGGTCGTCGTCGACCGGACCGCGCCCGTTGCCGACATCGCTGGCAATGTCGCCGGCGATCACCGCGCCCTGGGAGAAGCCGACCAGCACATAGCTGGTCAGCGGGCACTTGGTGTTCATGTCGGTCATTGCCTTGACCGTGGCGCGGGTGCCCTCGGCCCGGCTGTCGTTATAGGACATTTGGGTGTCCCCGCTCAACGGATTGTGGAACTGCGCGGTGTAGGGCACGGTGTACGTCTCGACCCGGTTGGAGTTGAACTGCTCGCTGATCGGCCGAGTGACGTTGAGTAACAACGCCTTCGGGAACTCGACCGGGTTGAGCGGATTGTCCTGTGACGACGATTCCCAGGTGCCGGGAACCGCGATGAGTTGTACGTCGGGGCAGCTGGCATCTTGAAAGGCCGGCCGCGGCTTGTGCGGGTTGGCCGAACTGCCCGTCGGCGGCGCGATGCTGGGCGGCACGGCGCTCGGCGGGGTTTTCGGTTGCCGCAGGATGACGACCACTGCGTAGATGACCAGCCCCACCACAAGCGCCGTTGCGCAGGCGGCGATCAACGCCAAGGTGCGGTGGCGCTTCCGCCGGGAATTGCGCCGCGAGTTAACAGCCATGGTCTCCTGCTATGAGAGTCGGTCGGTCGCACAGTCGGCTCAATCGACAGTAGACAGCCGTAACGTCTGCCGCACCCTTGTACGGTACCGGGTCGCACCACCCGGCCCCGGTTCGCCAGGCTCGTGACAGCGGGCGGCTCCGGGGATCTAGCGGATCGCCCCGACGATGTCGCCGGACATCGCGCCCAGCTGGCCGCTCCATGAGCCCCAGTCGTTGCTGCCGCCGCCGGGGAAGTCGAAGTGGCCGTTGTGCCCACCGACGTTGCGGTACTGCTGGTAGAAAAACCGCGCGTTGCCCATCGCCTCGCCGGCCTGGCCGATCATCGCGGCGGCATCACCGCCCATGTTCAACGGGCTGTACACCCAGATCCGGGAATTGTTCTGCGCGAGCAACGCGGCGTGCACCCAGGGATCGTGCCACTTCCACCGACCCAGCTGTGGAGCGCCCCACATGCCGTTGCCGTCGATGCCGCCGAACTGCTGCAGCCCGGCCAGGATCGCACCATTCGTCGTGGTGTTCGACGGGTATAGGAAGCCCGACAGCGAACCCGCGTAGCCGTAACGGTCGGGGTGGAACGTGGCCAGGGCCATCGCGCCGTATCCGCCCTGGGATGCGCCCACCGCGGCGTGGCCGCCCGGAGCCAGGCCTTTGTTGGCGGCCAGCCAATCCGGCAACTCGCTCGACAGGAACGTCTCCCATTGCTTGCTGCCGTCCTGCTCCCAGTTGGTGTACATACTGAACGCGCCGCCGGCTGGCGCCGCCACCGAGATCCCCTTGCCGGCCAGGGTGTTCATCGCGTTACCGGCCGTCACCCAGTTGCTGACATCGGGCGCGGCATTGAACGCATCCAGCAGAACCACCATGTGCGGTCCGCCGCCCAGGAAGGCCACCGGGATGTCACGGCCCATCGCCCCCGACGGCACCATCAGCGTCTCGTACCCCGCGGCGCGGGCCGACCCGCCGTTGACGGTGGCAATGCTTACCGGGCCCCCGATCCCGATCGTCAGCACGGCGGCACACAGTAGGCGTAGCAGCATCGACAGACCTCTCATACCGACCTCACTCGTCGCTCGACCACCGACCCAGAGACCATCCCGCAGATCCCCTCCGTCCCGCAAGGTAGCTAACCACACCGTGAGAACCCGGACGCCGGAAATGACTAACGGCGACGACCCGCAAGGTCGTCGCCGTTAGTCGTGTTGTTCCTACCCTTAGGTGTGCTGGCCGGTCGGAGAGGCCGCGGGAGCTCCCGGAGCCGCGCCCGGGCCAGGACCCGCACCCGGCGTCGCACCGAGCGTCCGCTGCAAGTCGGGCAACATGGCGTGCAGCTGTGAACCCCAGTACGGCCAGTCGTGCGTGCCGTTGGCGTCGAAGTTGAACACCGCGTTGTGGCCACCGGCCGCGTTGTAGGCGTTCTGCCACTTGATGTTGCTGGTCCGCACGAAGCCCTCGAGGAACTTGGCCGGCAGGTTGTCGCCACCGAGTTCCGACGGCTTGCCGTTACCGCAGTACATCCAGACGCGAGTGTTGTTGGCGACGGTCTTGCCGACGTTCAGCAGTGGGTCGTTGCGGGCCCAGGCCGGGTCCTCCTTCGGACCCCACATGTCCTTGGTCTTGTAGCCGCCGGCGTCACCCATCGCCAGACCGATCAGCGACGGTCCCATGCCCTGCGAGGGGTCCATCAGACCGGAGAACGAGCCGACCTCGATGAACTGGTCGGGGTGGTAATTCGCCAGGTTCAGCGACGACGCTCCGGCCATCGACAGGCCGACAGCTGCGCTGCCGTTGGACTTGACCTGCTTGTTGGCAGCCAGGTACTGCGGCAGCTCGCTGGTCAGGAAGGTCTCCCACTTGTAGGTCTGGCAACCGGCCTTACCGCAAGCCGGGCTGTACCAGTCGGTGTACCAGCTGGACTGGCCACCCACCGGCATCACGATCGACAGACCGGACTGCAGGTACCACTCGAACGCGGGGGTGTTGATGTCCCAGCCGTTGAAGTCGTCTTGGGCGCGGAGGCCGTCAAGCAGGTACACGGCCGGCGAGTTGGCCCCACCGCTCTGGAACTGGATCTTGATGTTGCGGCCCATCGCCGCCGACGGCACCTGCAGGTACTCGACGGGCAGACCCGGCCGGGAGAACGCACCCGCGGTCGCGGACTGGCCCACGGCGCCGATCAGCCCCGGTAACAGGGCCGCTGCGGCGGCTCCCACTACGAGCCGGCGCGGCATCCTCTTTGCCGCGCCGCGAAACCTGTCAACAAGCCTCATTCTTGCTTCCTCATTCTTTGTCGGGCCCACAGCTGTGGGTCGGACTGCATGCGCCAGGTTGATAGGCGTACGGCGCAGTGTGCCCGAGTAGTCAACCACATCTTCGGGGCTGTCTTCTCCTCGGAGTGGGTCCCTCACCGGCCCCCACGCCGCGGAAAGACCCGCTCAACTCGGCTGCGGATCACCACGCTGTGAATGTGCCGACGAGCGGTCGCACGCCGGTAAGAATACATACGCCGGGTTGCTGGCCGCCGCTCGGGGCGGTTGTCATGGCGGTCTCAGCGTGCCGACGGAATACCCGTCAAAAAATTCTCTGCCGATCCGCGGCCGCAGCCGACAATCCACAGCCGGCTAGGGCCCGGTAGCCGGCAGACCGGTGTACGGGCCACCGCCGGACTCCGGCACGGCCAGGCCGCATCGGATGAGTTCGTAGCGCGGTACTCGGTCGATTCGGTACTTGGTGAATTCATAGGAGTGCACGAAGTTCGACACAAACCGATGAAAACCCATCGGAGCACGCACCGAATTCAGCATCGACTGGGTCGCCGGACATCGCAGGGCCGCCTCGGCCTGGGCGACCCACTGCGCGTCGAGGTATCCCGGAACGCCGGGATACCACTTCACCCAGGGCCCGTCGGCGATTACCCAGTCGGGGAACAGGTTCTTGTCGTGGCCGATCCGGCCGTGCTGCAAGCGGGCGGTGTGAGCGGCTATCGGGTTGGCCAATCCGATTTGGTCGATCACCCGGACATCCAGCCCGACATTCATGCCCAACATCCCGAGGTTGGTGAAAAACACTGTGTGCGGCCCTTTATCAGCCCCGCGGGGTGGGCCAGGTGGGCCGGGCGGGGGCGGCGGCGTGTTCGGCCGCGATTCCGGCGGGATGGGCGGGACTAGGTCCCACTGATCGTAATTGCCGGACGGCAGCAGCAAGGCCCCTTGTGGCGTGTTGTTGAGCGCCACCAGCACCGCACGCATCCGCGGGTAATCCAGGTAGTCGGCGGCCGTCAGCGGACGGGCGTGACCCGTCGCCTGCGAATAAAAGCGGCGCTCGTCGACGATGCCCGAGTAGGTGACCCGGGTGGCGTCGTCGCCCATTCCGGGCGAATTGGCCGCCCACAGCGACCAGCCCGCGACCGCCATCCACAGCGCGCTGACGGCACCGGCCAGCCAGTAGCCGGCCTCCCGGGACAGCCGGGTTCCGTCGGGAAACACCACCGGCACCACCGCCACCGGCGCGAGCAAACACAGCAGCGGTGCCAGCAGAACTCGGCCGTGCATGAAATCCCCGCCCTGCCGGATCCAGTACAGCGCTTGCAGCAGTCCGCTGACGAGGATGAATACCACGACGGCGGCAGGGCTCTGCACCGACCGGGCCAGCGGCCCGTGCCCGCGTGGCGGTGCGTGATGAGTCCACCAGGGCCGGCTCCCGCCGCCCAGCAGCACCAGAGCCAGCGCCACCAGCAACACCGCCGGCACCCACAGCGCGTAGGGCCGGTTGAAGTTCGACAGATAGATCACGCCCTTTGACCATTTGTCGCCCGCCGCATCCTTGGCCAGCGCGGTCCCGGGGAACAGCAGCGCGTAGTAGCCCATCCGGAAGATCTGGTAAGTCACCGGAAGCAGCCCGCCGGCCACCACGATCAGCACTCGGCGCCGCCGGCCTTTAGCTGCGATCAGCATCATGATCAGCGCCAGGCCGCCGACCAGAGCCAGCTCGGGGCGCACCAACACACTGCACCCGGCGACAAAGGCTAGCGCGCCGATGAACCATCGCCCGGACGGGCGCACCCGCATCGCCTGCGACCAGCAGACCATCATCCACCAGAGCAGCCCGAGGTAGGCCATTACCAGCCCGCTCTCCAGGCCTGAGGTAGCGAAGTCACGCGCCGGCGGGACCGCGATGTAGACCAGCGCGCCGGCCGGCAGCATGACCGCCCGACGGCCCAGCAGGCCGGGCGCGAACAGTCGGCCGGTGCCCAACATCAGCATCGCCAGCCCCGCCAAGCTGAGCAGCAGAGCCAACACCAGGGCCACATACTCCATGCGCATCGGCCAGTTCAGCCAGCTGCCCGCATACATCAGATAGGTCCACACCACCGAGGTGTTGGCCTCCACCCGCTCGCCCTTGTTGAACACCGGGCCGTTGCCGGCCAACAGGTTACGCACAGTGCGCAAGACGATCAGGCCGTCGTCGGAGATCCAGCGCCGCTGCCAGGCACCCCACCCGAACAACACGGCGACCACGGCCACACCCACCCAGAGACTGACCCGGACTGTCGTGTCGTACGGGAACGACGGCCGGCCTACCGCCGCGGCCGCCGGCCGGCGCGACGGGGCCGGGATCTTGGCGGCCACGTCAGCCGAGGATAACCGCAGCACCCACGGTTCCGATCAAGGCCAAGAACAGTATCTGCAGCACCCGGTCGCGCAGCGCGATGTCCTCGGGCTCTCCGGCCAGGCCGCCGTCAACGTCCACCGCATACCGCAGGATCGCGATCGTGAACGGCACCATCGACACCGCGAACCAGCCGGCCCTGCCGTGGTCGCGCTCGAAAGCCCACAGCCCGTAGCACACCACCACCGCGGTGGCCGACATCGTCCAGACGAAGCGCAGGTAGGTGCTGGTGTAGCTCTCCAGCGACTTGCGGATGCTGGCGCCGGTGCGCTCGGCCAGTTGCAGCTCGGCGTAGCGCTTGCCCGCCGCCATGAACAGCGACCCGAACGCCATCGTCAGCAAAAACCATTGCGACAGATGGATACTCGCGGCGGCGCCGCCGGCGATGGCCCGGATCAAAAACCCCGACGAGACGATGCAAATGTCAATCACCGCTTGGTGTTTGAGGCCGAAGCAATATGCCAGTTGGATGGCCAGGTATACCGCCGCCACCAACGCCAGATTGGGAGTGAGCAACCACCCGATCACCAGCGAAGCTGTCGCCAGCACCGCCGCCAGCGTGTAGGCCAGCCACACGGGCACCACACCGGCGGCAATCGGCCGGAACTGCTTGGTGGGGTGCTGGCGGTCGGCCTCGACGTCGCGGACGTCGTTGACCAGGTATGTGGCCGAGGCCGCCAGGCAGAACACCACGAAAGCGACCGCCACCTGGAAAAGCACTTTGACGTAGTCGTAGTGGCCATCGGCGCTCCAGGCGGCCAGCGGCGCGAGCAACACCAAGACGTTTTTCACCCATTGCCGCGGGCGCATCGCCTTAATCACGCCGACAAGCAGGTTGGTCGGCGGTCGGGTCACCGACACTTCGTCTTTGACGTCCTCGCTCATTCGCTCGCTCCACCCGCTGGTGTCAATCGCCCGTCTCTCCCCCGCAAGCGGGAGGTGCCCCCACCTCGTGCCGGCTTGACGGCCCGCATCGTCGCCGAGCGTGCCAATGGCCCGCCGATTCGAGCGGCAATGGCCGCGACGACGGCGCCGACGACCACGCCGGTTGCCACGTCGCTGGGATAGTGCACGCCGAGCAACACCCGCGAGAGCGCCATCGGCGGCACCAGCATGACAGGCAGCGGTGCTCCGGTGGCACGGGCCAGCAGGATGGACGCCGCTGTGGTCGAGGTGGCGTGCGCCGACGGGAAGCTCAGGCTGCTCGGTGTGCCGACGTTGACCGCGACCGCCGGATGGTGCGGCCGCGGACGCCGCACCACTCGCTTGATCAGCACGGCGGCCGCGTGCGCGGCGACGGCCCCGGCGCCGGCCACCAGCCAGGCTCGCCGCCGCGCCGGCTGCAGAATCGCACCAATCGCCGATATCGCGAGCCAGCCGATGCTGTGCTCGCCGAAATAGGAGAGGGCCCGCGCCGCCGCCAGCGCCCCCGGACGCCCGGCCAACGCGGATTGAACCGCTACCAGTACAGCCACTTCGCCGCGTGGCGGTGCCGATTCAGCCGCGATGTCGGCCATTGCCGGACACGTTGTCGTGGGCCGACGGGACCGCCAGCAGCACCGTCTCCCATTTCTCCTTGCTGGACAGCACCGGCAGCGCCGCGCGGTAGATGCGGCGCATCTCGTCGAAGCGGCTGAGAAGTTGCCGTTGTCGCCGCAGCGACTGCCACAGCAGCGTGAACATCTTGGCTCGGTCCCGTTGCCGGTAGACGGCGCCACGGCCGTCGGCGGTCGTGACGGTGGCGCCGTCCAGCGTGGACAGCCGGAACCACCGGGCGTCTTGAGTTGGCACGTTGAGCTGGGGGCGCCGATGGTGCGTCGGGTCTACCCGCTTCAGCTGATGGAGCGTCCCGCGGGCCAGTCGGTACCCAACGGCCAGCGGGTGCACCGGCGGCTTCATCTCGCGGTTACGCTCCGAGGGCGCCGGCAACTCGTCGGACGACGGCAACACCACCGCGTCCGGGTAGGCCTTGCGCATCGCGTGCACGTCGGGCAGCGCGGTTTCCAGTATCGAGAAAATGTGCTCGGGCCCGGCGAGGAAGTCGTCGATAGCCCTGTTCTGAATGGCTACTGTCGAATACTCAAGGCAGGAAAGGTGTTTGAGCGTCGCCTTGAGGTGGCTGCGGACCAGTCCGGATACGTCACCGTCCCAGTGCATGGCCGCGACCACCAGCCGGTTGCGTAGGTGGAAATAAGCCTGCCAGTCGATTGCGTCGTCCTTGTCGCTCCATGCCATGTGCCAGATCGCCGCACCGGGCAACGTGGCGGTGGGATAGCCATGCTCGGCGGCGCGTAACCCGTAATCGGCGTCGTCCCACTTGATGAACAGCGGCAACGGCTGGCCCAGCTCCTCGGCGACCTGCCGCGGGATCATGCACGTCCACCAGCCGTTGTAGTCGACGTCGATACGCCGATGCAGCAGTTGGCTGCGAGGGCTGTTGTCGCTCAACGGGTATTCGGCGAAGTCGTGGTCGTATTTGGTATACGGCGCGGCCGTCCACATGAAGTTCGACCGGTCGACCACCTCGCCCATGATGTGCAGGTGCGACGGCTCCTGCAGGTTGAGCATCTGGCCACCCACCAGCATCGGCGTCTTGGCGAAGCGGTGCATCGCCAGCACCCGCAGAATGGTGTCGGGCTCCAGCTGAATATCGTCGTCCATGAACAGGATCTGCTGGCAGTCAGTGTTTTTCAGCGACTCGTACATCACCCGGCTGTATCCGCCGGAGCCGCCGAGGTTGGGCTGGTCGTGGATGGAAAGCCGATCACCAAGTGGCGCGGCGGCGGCGGCGAAATCGGGGTGATCGCGCACCTTGGACGTGCCCTGGTCGGGCACAATCACTGCACCGATTATCCCGTCCACCAATGGATCTAAGGTGAGGTCACGCAGCGCGTTGACACAATCGTTCGGTCGGTTGAAGGTCGGGATGCCAACGGCGACGTTCGCGACTCCGGGCGCGGGCTTGTCGGAGTACCACCCGGCGCTACCCAGCGTGACCTTGCTCTCGGTGGTTATGTCGAACCAGATCCACCCGCCGTCTTCGAACGGCGCCAGTGCCACCTGGAACTCGACCCTTACCGGCTGCTCGCCGGCGCTGGCGAATTCGCGTCCTTCGACGAAGATCCGCGCGCCGGTGGCCTTGGTCCGGTAGACGTCGACGCGACCGGACCCGGTCACCTCGGCTCGCAGCACAACCGACGTGCACGTCGTCCACCGTCGCCAGTAACTGGCCGGGAAGGCATTGAAATAGGTGGCGAACGACACCTCGGACTCGGCGCCGATCTGCAGGGACGTGCGGTTGATCGCGTGGGCGCGACGGGAGTTGGTCGTCGACTCCTCCAGGTAGAGCTTTCGCACGTCGAGTGGCTCGCCGGGACGCGGCAGGATGACGCGGGCCAGCAGGCTCACGGCTTTACCGGATTGCCCGTCTTCTGTGTGCGGGGCAGCCGCATTGGCCGTGGCCCTGGCTGCATCGTCGCCGGTGGTCTTTGTCATCCGCGGATGGTTCCTCTGTTGTTCTGGTCTTGGGCCGGCGATGATGCAGGCCGCGGTGCGTCCTGGGGTGGGGGTACTCCCCTACCCGACCGTGGGGATCCCTCCCGCTCGCGGGGGCAAGCCGGCCGATCTTCGAGAGCTGCACCGTCACGCAGGTGCGGCGCCAGGGTGTTGTCGTACATGTTCAGTGCGCTGGCAATGGCCATGTGCATGTCGAGATACTGATAGGTGCCGAGGCGCCCGCCGAAAAGCACCTTCGCCGAGGCGGTTTCATCTTTGGCCCTGGCCCGGTAGGCGGCCAGCACGGTGCGGTCGGCCTCGGTGTTGATCGGGTAATAGGGCTCGTCGTCATGCTCGGCGAATCGGGAGTACTCCCGCATGATCACCGTCTTGTCGGTCGGGTATTCCCGCTCAGGGTGGAAATGGCGAAACTCGTGGATGCGGGTAAACGGCACGTCGATGTCGTTGTAGTTCATCACCGGTGTGCCCTGGAAATCGCCGATCGGCAGCACCTCGACCTCGAAATCCAAAGTGCGCCAACCTAGATGGCCGTCCGCGTAGTTGAAATAGCGGTCCAGCGGGCCGGTGTAGACGACCGGCGCGTCCGGGCTTTCCGCCCGCAGGCTGTCCCGCACGTCGAACCAGTCGGTGTCCAGCCGGACCTCGATGCGGTCATTGGCGGCCATGTTCTGCAGCCAGGCGGTGTAGCCATTGACCGGCAGACCCTCGTAAGTGTCGTTGAAGTAACGGTTGTCGAAGGTGTAGCGCACCGGCAGCCGGGTGATGTTGGCCGCGGGCAACTCTTTGGGGTCGGTCTGCCACTGTTTGGCGGTGTAGCCCTTGACGAACGCCTCGTAGAGCGGACGACCGATCAGCGAGATGGCCTTCTCTTCGAGATTCTGGGCGTCGGCGGTGTCGATCTCGGCGGCCTGCTCGGCAATGAGCTTTCGCGCCTGTTCGGGGCTGAAGTAGCGGCCAAAGAACTGGGACACCAGTCCGAGTCCCATCGGGAATTGGTAGGCCTGCCCGTCGTGCATGGCGAAGACGCGATGCTGGTAGCCGGTGAACTCGGTGAACTGCCGCACGTAATCCCACACTCGCTGGTTCGAGGTGTGGAAGAGATGCGCGCCGTACTTATGCACCTCGATGCCGGTTTGCGGCTCAGCCTCGGAGTAGGCGTTTCCGCCGATATGCGGGCGCTTTTCGACGACGAGCACGCGCTTGCCGAGCTGGCTGGCCACGCGTTCGGCAATCGTCAGGCCGAAAAATCCGGAGCCGACGACAAAAAGGTCGAAACGAGTGGTCATCGGTTGCCTAGGGTATCCGACCGCGCGACCATAGCCCGCTTGGCGGCGGCGTTCGGCCGGGGTGTTCTGGGTGGGGCGTTCGCCGGCGGCGTGGATACCAGCGCCGCGGCTGACGATCGAGCGCATTTTGGTGACGAAGGTCGCGATTGGCTCACGATTCGATCTCGCCACTCTAGTCACAGTAATCACGTCAGTACCATCGATCATGTGCCCGAAGTAGCACTCTTCAAGGCACCTTGCGCGTGCTGAGCGCGCATGACACCGAGACGACACAGTCTAGATTGAGGAGACTTCCGTGCCGAACCGACGTCGACGCAGGCTCTCGACAGCCACGAGCGCAGTCGCCGCTCTGGCGGTCGCGAGTCCATTTGCTTATGTGGCCGTCAGCGGCCTGCTGACCGACACCAAACCCGCGCCCCAACACCGTGAGTTCGTCCAGGCCGCGGGGATGACCGACTTGCCCGGCGAGTTGATGAACGCGCTGTCGCAGGGTCTGTCGCAATTCGGGGTCAACCTCCCGCCAGTGCCGAGCCTGACCGGTACTACCAGCCCCGGGCTCACCTCGCCGGGCCTCACGTCACCGGACCTGACCACGCCAGGCCTCACCAGCCCCGGTCTGACCTCGCCGGGTCTGACATCGCCAGGCCTCACCAGCCCCGGTCTCACCTCGCCGGGTCTGACCTCGCCGGGTCTGACCTCGCCAGGCCTCACCAGCCCCGGCCTCACCCCGGGCACGACGCCGGGCCTGACGCCGGGCATGACCCCGGGCACGACGCCGGGCCTGACCCCGGGCGCAACTCCAGGCCTGACCCCGGGCGCAACTCCAGGCCTGACCAATCCCTCGCTGACCAGCCCGGGCGGCCTGACACCCGGGCTGACTAACCCGGCCGGCTTCGATCCATCGGTGGCCAGCCCCGGCGCGCTGGCGAATCCGAGCGAATTTCCGATCAGCGACCCGATCGGCTTGGACCCGGGCGCCGGCGGCACCTACCCGATCCTCGGCGATCCATCGCTCGGCGCTGCGCCGTCGGGTGGAGGTGGTAGCGGCGGACTGGTCAGCGACATGATGAGCGCGGCCAACCAACTGGGCGCCGGCCAGGCCATCGACCTGCTCAAGGGCCTGGTGATGCCGGGGCTGAAGCAGGCTATGCAGGGCGCCAATCCGGCCGCAGCTGCGGCTGCGCCGGCCGCTGCTGCGCCGGCCGCAGTCTTGCCGGGGCTGCCGGTCCCGACCCCCTGAGGGAACCCGGCGGGTAGGACTTGCCACGCGAATCGGCACCGCAGAATTGGGATCAAGCGCGACCGCGCTGCCCGATCTCTGCGGTGCCGTGCCGTGGGTTCGTCGACTTAGTTCACTCACGTAGCGTGTCGAATCATCTGCAACACTAGACGCATACGTAACATCGGGTGGTGCCGCGCCGCCGTCCCGCACCGACGATGCTGTTCACGGCCATCGCCGCGACAGCGATCATCCTCCCGTGGGCGGCTGATCCGGCCACGGGACACCGAGACCAGCGGCATCAAGCGGCCCGCCCCGGCGATACTCACCTCGCCCAACAGCCGTTGGTTGGCCTCGGTGGCGGCCTCACAGTCCGTGAAATCAGCCAAGCCACACCGTTTTCCATGGTTGCACTGACCGGCGGAGACCTCAGCGGCACCTCAGCGCGGATACGCGCCCGGCACGCCGATGGCTCGTGGGGCCCGTGGTACGAGACCGAGGCGCTGCGGGCCCCGGGCGGCCACGGCTCAACACCGGGTCCATCCGGCACCGATCCCGTATTCGTGGGCAAAACCACGACCGTGCAGGTCGCGGTCAGCCGCCCGCCCGGCGCACCGCCGACGGCACGGCCGAAGGGCACGACGACGGCCACCACCGGGCTGGGCTACCTTCCGGCCACCGTGGAACAGCCGTTGGCGCAGAACATCTCGGCTGTCTTTATCTCACCGCCACAGGCGCCGGCCGACACCCAGTGGACGGCACCCACCGCTGTCATCGCGGCGGGTCAGCCGCCGAACATCATCGGTCGGGCGCAATGGGGCGCGGACAAACTGGTGCGCTGCGGAAACCGGCCGTTCAATGAAGGCATCCGCGCCGCGGTCGTCCACCACACGGCGGAGAGCAACGACTACCAGCCGCAGGACTCAGCGGCGATCGTTCAGTCGATTTACGCCTACCACACCCAAATACTGGGCTGGTGCGACATCGCCTACAACGCCCTGGTCGACAAGTACGGTCAAGTATTCGAGGGCAGGGCAGGAGCACTCACCGGGCCAGTCCAGGGTGACCACACCGGCGGCTTCAACCGTGAAGCCTGGGGTGTGGCAATGATCGGCAACTTCGACGACGTGGCGCCGACACCGATCCAACTCAACACCATCGGCCGGCTGCTCGGCTGGCGGCTGGGACTGGATCACGTCGACCCCAAAGGCACAGTCACATTGGCGTCGGCCGGCGGGCCCGACACTAACTATCCCCTCGATGCCACCGCGACGCTGCCGACTATCTTCAGCCACCGCGACGTCGGCGCTACCGACTGCCCGGGCAACGTCGCCTACGCACTTTTGGACGAGATCCGCGATACCGCAGCGCGCTTCAAGAGCCCGCCCCGACCCGAGGACTTGGCCATGTCGCTGCAAGGCGGGGCGATCTATGACCGTTGGCAGTCGATGGGTGGCGTCAACAGCGTATTGGGCGCGCCGACGTCACCGGAAGCAACCGCGACAGGCTCGGCGCGCTACGCCACCTTCGACAAGGGCGCGATGTATTGGTCGCCGGAGACCGGTGCCGAACCGGTCACTGGAGCCATCTACGACGCGTGGGCCTCGCTCGGCTATGAGCGCGGTGCGTTGGGATTGCCGACCAGCGGCGAGTTCCAGGAGCCGCAGTGGGTGAAACAGAACTTCCAGCACGGCACGCTGGACTTCGACCGGCTCAGCGGGCGCGTCAGCCGGGTGATCGACGGTGTGGCCGAGGAATTGCCGCCGTCGCCGCCGACCGGACCACCGAGGCAGCTCGAGCGCTTCTCACCGGTGCATCTCGCCGACTGAAGGCCGCAGGGCTAAAGCCACCACCGTTCCAGTACCCGTGCCACCCCGTCGTCGGTGTTGGGCGCGGTCACCTCGTCGGCGGCGGCTATCGCGTCGGGATGCGCATTGCCCATCGCCACCCCATGGCCGGCGCGCAGCAGCATCGGCACGTCGTTGGGCATGTCCCCGAACGCGACCACGTCGTCGTCGGTGATGCCGTGCGGCCGGGCGAGTTCGGCGATACCGGTGGCCTTGTTGACGCCCAACGGCACGATTTCGATCAGCCCGTTGTTGGTGGAGTAGGTGATGTCGCCCTCGATGCCGACATGCTTGGCGAGCTCGGCGGCCATATCGGCGCTGCGGGCACCGGCCTTGCGGATCAACAGTTTGATCGCCGGGGCGCTTAACAGGTCCTCGATGGACACTTCGGTGTTGTCCGGATTGAGCCAGGCGTGCTCGTAGCCCGGCGAGCTGACAAACTGCGGCGTGGCCGTGTCGTGCGCGCTACCGCCGACCCGCTCGACGGCCAACCCGGCGCCAGGGATGGCACGCGTCGCGATCTCCGCCAGTTCGCCCAAAGTGGCCACGGACAGCGTCTGGGCGGACACCACCCGGTCGGTCGCGGGATCGTAGATCACAGCGCCGTTGGCGCACACCGCCATCGGCGCGAAGCCGAGGTCGTCGACCACCGGCTGCACCCAGCGTGGTGGCCGACCGGTGGCCAGCACGAACTGCGCTCCGGCCTCGACAGCGGCGCGCACCGCGTTGCGCGTGCGCGGGGTGATCCTCTCGTCGTCGGCGATCAGGGTGCCATCCACATCGCAGGCGATCAGGGCGGGCAGGGTCACCGGGCCGATCCGCCGTCGCAGCCAGCCGGAATGATCAATGTTTTCCGCTTTGACTTTGCCCGGACCGCGTCACGCCGTCGGTTCCATACCGCTCAAGGCGCTCTTGCAATTCGGCCAACCGGATCGCCTGGGAATCCTCCCGGGTCGGCGCGCGGCCACCCAGCCGCCGCGGCACCCAGAACTCGCCCTCCGGGTGCGGATACTCCTCTTGCACCTGGTACAGCAACCCGTTCATCGCGTGTCGCAGCGCGACGTTGAGTTGTTCGGCGGTGCCGTGCGGCGGCAGCGGCCGGCCCGCCGCCACGGTGATCGGAATCTTGTTGCGGAACACCTTCTTTGGGTGGTCTTTAGGCCAGATGCGATGGGCGCCCCAGACGATCACCGGGACGATCGGCACTTGCGCCTCCAAGGCCATCCTGGCTGCCCCGGTCTTGAACTCCCGGAGTTCGAAACTGCGGCTGATGGTCGCCTCGGGATGCATCCCGATGAGCTCGCCGCTGCGCAGTCGCTGCACAGCGACGTCGAAAGCGTCGTGTCCCTTCCTGCGGTCCACCGGAATGAGCCTGGCGTGCTTGATGACGTAGTTGACCGCCTTCACGTCCGTCATCTCGGCCTTGATCATGAAGTACATCCGCCGGCCCCGTTCATGCACGGCGAACAACGGCGGAAGCCAGTCCAGGTAGCTGGTGTGGTTCTGGGCAAGCAACGCGCCGCCCTGCTCGGGAATGTTCTCCAGGCCGCGGAAGGTGAACTTGGTTCCGTTCATCGCGACGACCGGCGGCACGATCCACTCGCCGAACCGGTAAAACGGCTCTGCCATGCTCGGTGCTCCTTTCGTGCAATCCGGTGCCGCCTTATCGTCCCCGACGCGGGCGCTGAGCGCCGTCAGCTGCTCGCCGTCTCACCCACCGTGCTCCGCCCGCTTCCGGGCACGCTCAGCTTTCTCAGTTTCCTCAAGAATCTTTGCCTCCGCCACCGTAGGTGCGCTGCCGCCGAGCCGCCGCGGTACCCAGAACGCGCCCTCCGGGTGCGGGTATTCCTCTTGCACGCGGTGCAACACGGCTGTCATTTCGTCGCGCAGCGCCGCATCGAGATGCTCGACATCCGCGTTCGGGGCAAGCGGCCGGCCCGCCGCCACGATGACCGGGATCCTTTTTCGGCCGACGTTTCGCGGCTGGTCTTTCGTCCAAATCCGTTGTGCGCCCCACACGATCAGCGGAATCGTCGGTACGCCGGCCTCCAGCGCCATCCGGGCCGCCCCGGTCTTGAAGTCCTTGAGCTCGAAGCTGCGGCTGATCGTCGCCTCGGGCATCAGGCCGACCACCTCGCCCGCCTGTAGCAAGCGGACAGCCCCGGCGTAGGCCTCGGATCCGGCTCCCCGGTTGACCGGGACCGTCTTGGTGTGCTTGATCAAGAAGTTGACGATCTTCACCTGCTGCATCTCGGCCTTGATCATGTAGCGGATGCGCCGACCCCGGTAATGCACGGCAAGCGCGGCCGGTAGCCAGTCCACGTAGCTGGTGTGGTTGATCGCGATCACCGCACCGCCGGTGCGTGGAATGTTCTGCAGGTTTTGGTAGGTGATCTTGGTGCCGGTTGCCGCGACCAGAGCCTTGGCCGCGATCTCGAGAGTTCGAAAAACCGGCTCCATACCGCTACTCCGACGCGCCCGCTGAATCCGCTCGCTGGCGAGCTGCCCGGGCGGCGGCGCGCTGGCTGGCCTCCTCGGCGTCCAAGCGGGCAGCCTCCGCCAGGGTAGGGGCGCCACCTCCCAGCCGGTGCGGCACCCAGAACTCGCCGGCCGGATGCGGGCCGTACGAGTCCTGCACCCGCTCCAACAGATGCTGCATTCGGGAATGCAACAACGCCGTCAGGTCGGGCGCGGGCAGGGTCGGCAGGATCGGCTCGCCCACCGCGATCGCGATCGGGACTTTCGGACGGAACAGCTTCTTGGGATGGTCCTTGGTCCAGATCCGCTGGGCACCCCACACGATGTGCGGAACGATCGGCACGTCGGCCGCGATCGCCATCCGGGCCGCGCCGGACTTGAACTCCTTGATTTCGAAACTGCGGCTGATCGTTGCTTCGGGATAGACACCGACCAGTTCACCGGCCTTGAGTCGCTGCACGGCCGCTTCGAACGACGCGGCGCCACTGGCCCGGTCCACGGGGATGTGCCGGCAACCCCGCATGATCGGCCCGGTGATCTTGTTGTCGAAGACCTCCTGCTTGGCCATGAACCGCACTTTGCGCCCGAGGCCCTGCTTGTAAGTGGGTAGCCCCGCGAGGGTGAAGTCGAAATAACTGGTGTGGTTGATCGCGATGATGGCACCGCCGGTGGTAGGCACGTTCTCCACCCCGACAACCGTGAAACGCAAACCCTGTACGCGCCACGCCAGCCGCACGAGTTGGATGATCGTCCCGTACACCGGTTCCACAGTCGTCCAGCCTAGTGGTGCGGGCTGGCAGCCACCTAGGGCCGGGCCGGTCAGTCGATCGCGCCGACCAGTTCAAATTCGGCCAGCGTGCGCGCTACCCGCTGGCGCAAATCCGACTTGGAGTTTTTCCCGTCGGGTTGGTAGGCGGCGACAGTCAGGAAGACCTCGCCGACGATGCGCCCAGACCGCACGTAGAGGATGCCGCGGGTCCGCTGCAGGCTTGCTCGCGTGGTGTGTTGCTCCACCAACCGTAGAAACACCTGGTCGGCTTCGGATCCGTCCGGACAAGCCACCGCTGGGTCGATGTCACCGAGATTGGAGCAACCCACGGGCAGTTCGTCGTAGCCGAACGCCACCTCGGCCAGTCGTCTAACCGCGCGTTTTGGTGTCAGCGGTGTCAACGGAAGAAGCTGCAGCGACACATCCGGCGTCTCCCGCAGCGTCTTGAGCGTCTGTTTCAGTGCCGTGCGCACGCCGCCCAAATCGGTTGTGACGCTGGCGGGGTCGACGGCGACGTCGGCGAATGCCAATGCGTTCGCGCGGACGTCACCCTCATCGCACCGACACGTCGGCGCTCCGCGTGTTCGGCGAGTTTCGCAGTAAACCCTGCTGAAAGCGAATTGCTGGTGCGGGGACGCCGGGTCCGGCCTCCCGTTAAGCTCGGGTCGGCGGCGCATCAGCGTTGCGAAACTAGTTGTGAAGGGCATAAGTGCAGGTCACCAGCATCGGCCATGCCGGCTTTCGGATCGAGACCCGGGCGGGCAGCATCCTGTGCGACCCCTGGGTCAATCCAGCCTACTTCGCGTCGTGGTTCCCCTTCCCGGACAACAGCGGGCTGGACTGGGACAGCCTGGGCAACTGCGACTACTTATACGTCTCGCACTTGCACAAGGACCACTTCGACGCCAAGCTGCTGGCCGAGCACGTCAACAAAGACGCCATGGTGCTACTACCGGACTTTCCGGTACCCGACTTGAAGAATGCGTTGCAGATGCTGGGGTTTCACCGGTTCTTCGAGACCACCGATTCGGTGAAGCACCGGATCAGCGGCCCCCAAGGCGACCTGGACGTCATGGTCATCGCGCTGCGGGCGCCCGCCGACGGCCCGATCGGCGATTCCGCGCTGGTGATTTCGGATAGCGTCACTACTGCTTTCAATATGAACGACGCTCGTCCGGTCGATCTGGACGTGTTGGCCTCCGAGTTCGGCCACATCGACGTGCACATGCTGCAGTACTCCGGCGCGATCTGGTACCCGATGGTCTACGACATGCCGGCGCGGGCCAAGGAGGCGTTCGGCGTCCAGAAGCGGCAGCGCCAGATGGACCGCGCCCGTCAGTACATCGCACAGGTCGCGGCAACGTGGGTGATCCCGTCGGCGGGCCCGCCGTGCTTTTTGGACCCCGAGCTGCGCGACCTTAACGACGACCACGGCGATCCGGCCAATATCTTCCCCGACCAGATGGTGTTCCTCGACCAGATGCGCGCGCACGGACACGATCGGGGCCTACTGATGATTCCCCGGTCGACAGCCGAATTCTGCGGCGCACAACTGAACTCGCTATGCCACCCGCTGCCCGCCGACCAGGTCGAGGCCATCTTCACCACCGGTAAGGCAGCCTACATCGCTGACTACGCCGCCCGCATGCAACCGGTGTTGGCGGCGGAGAAGGCAAGCTGGGAGCCCGCTACGGGTGAGTCGCTGCTGGATCCGCTGCGAGCGGTGTTCGAGCCGATCATGCTGGCCGGCAACGAGATCTGCGACGGCATCGGCTACCCGGTCGAACTAGTAATGCGGTCCGCGGCACGTCAAGAAAGAATTGTGCTCGACTTTCCCAAACGCACCGTGCGGGAAGCGATTCCTGACGAGAAGTTCCGCTACGGGTTTGCCATCCCAGCGGAGCTGGTGCGCACCGTGCTGCGTGACAACGAGCCCGACTGGGTCAACACCATCTTCCTGTCCACCCGGTTCACGGCGTGGCGAGTCGGTGGCTACAACGAATACCTGTACACGTTTTTCAAATGCCTGACCGATGAGCGGATCGCCTACGCCGACGGGTGGTTCGGCGAGGCGCACGACGACACCACATCGATCACAATGGACGGCTGGGAGATTCAGCGTCGGTGCCCACATCTGAAAGCCGACCTGTCCAAGTTCGGCGTGGTCGAGGGCACCACGCTGACCTGCAACCTGCACGGGTGGCAGTGGAACCTGGAGAACGGCCGGTGCCTCACCGCGCGAGGCCACGAGCTTCGGAGCTCCCGGCTATGAGCGCGGCTGGATCCAGCTCCTACGATGATGGCCTGATCCAGCTGGATCGGGAGGCGATCACGTTGCGCCGCTACCATTTTCCGTCCGGCACCTCGAAGATCATCGCCCTGAATAGGATCCGCGGCTACCGCGCCGAACCGCTGGGGCTGTTGGTGCATCGGTTTCGTATCTGGGGCAGCTCGGACCTGCGCCGCTGGCTGCCGCTGGACGTCCGCCGGCCGCTGCGGTCGACGCTGATCACTCTGGATGTGCCGGGGACCAGGCCTCGCCCGGCGTTCACACCGGCGGATCCGGAAGAGTTCACCGCGCTGCTGGACCGGCTATTGGACGAGCGGGACTAGCAGCGCGGCGGTCAGCGCCCGGCGTCGGCCAGCGCTTGATGGGCCGCGTTATATCCGGGGATGAACGTGATCCCTGGCCCGCCGTGGCATCCAGTACTGGCCAGGTAAAGCCCGTCGAGCGGAATCGGCTGCCCGATAAAGCCTTTCGGCCCGGGCCGGTTCGGTCCGACCTGCTGCGCGTGGAACAGACCGTGGCAGTAGTCGCCGCCGGGCGCGCCGAACATCACCCCCATGTGCTTGGGCGTGAAGGTGGTGTGCCGGCTGATGCTGCCCTCGAAGTTGGGCGCCAACCGGGTGATCTTGTCGATCACCCGTTGACCCATCTCGACCTTCGCCGCGCCGTAGTCCACCTCGCCCTCGATCGGGAACCACAGCGCGAACGCCGATGCGGCGTGTTTGCCCGCCGGCGCTAGGTCGGGATCATTCTGCGAGGGGATCTGGAAGACGACCGTCGGGTCGGCGGGCACGATCCCGCGCCGGCAGTCCTCCCACTGCTGCTGGACCTCCTCCGGCGTGCTGAAGATGCCGATCGACGCCTGCATGCTGGGGTCGTTGAGCGCCTGGTAGGGCGCGGCGAACTCGGGGGCTTCGTCCAGCGCGAAGTGCATCTGGATGTAGCTGCCGCGGTGGTCGATCCGCGCGTAGCGTTCGCGGATGCCCGCGGGCAGCACCGCGGGGTCGATCAGCTCGTTGACTGTCAGGTCGGGCGCGATCGCGGAGATCACGATCGGGGCGGTCAGCGTCTCCCCCGCCTCGGTGCGCACCCCGCCCACATGGGCGTCGCTGACCAGGATCTCGGTCACCTTTGTGCGCAGCCGAACCTCACCGCCGCTGTCGACCAGCGAGTCGGCCAGGTGTGCGGTAAGCGCGCCGATCCCACCGCGCAGCTTCTTCATCTGCATGGTGTCGCCGTCGGGAATGCCGAGCCCGAAGGCCAGCGCGGCTGCGCTGCCTGGCGTGGCCGGCCCGCGGTAGAGGGTGTTGACGGCCAGCACAGTCATCGAGCCGCGCAACGCAGCGTGCTTCTCGTGGTCCGGAAGATAGCGATCCAGCACGTCGGTGACCGAGCCGAACAACATGTCGTCGATCGCCGAACGTTCGAATTCGTTTGTGGCACAGGCGTACATCTCGTCGAACGTCTTGGGCGGCGTGCCGGCCTCGAACCGGCCGAGCGCCCGGGTCGGCGCCTGGGCCCAAGCCATCAGCCCGGCCATTCCGTTGACGGCGTCCGCCCCGTGCACCTCGTTGAGGTGGGTGAACAGCTTGATCGGGTCGCTGTACTGGATCATCGGGTCGTCGCCCACACCGCGCAGCGCCACCGACATCACGTCCAGGTCGATGGTCGGCAGTGTGTCCAGGCCGAGCTCGTGGCGGACCACCGGCGCGGTGGGGAACTGCACCGAGCCCGCGATCTCGAACTGGTAGCCGTCGAAAAGCTCCACGGTAGAGGCCATTCCGCCGGCGTAGAGCTTCGATTCCAGGCACAGTGTGTGCAGCCCGGCGCGCTGTAGCAGCACGGCGGCAGCCAGCCCGTTGTGTCCGGCACCAATGACGATCGTGTCGTAATCGCTCATCTGCTGCGCCCTTCCGCTCTGCTGCGCAGGCTGGCACGGATGGGCAGTTTTGTCAATTATGACGAAACTGGGTCCGTCGCCCAGACGTCGGTGATGCCGGCGCGCAGCGATTCCAACGCCACATGGCACACCCGCGCCAGCTCGCCCAGTGACCGGTTGTCGCCCAGCATCCAGACCTCCATCGCGCCGAAAACCGCCGCCGCGATACACCGCGCCGTCACCGCCATTCGCAGCCGTGCATCGGGGGTCGGGTCCGCTGCACAGCTACGGCGTTGCAGCTGCGCCTGAATGGCCTGGGCGAAGTCGGCCTGGACGTCCTGGGTGTGGCGGACGATTCGGCCCGGGTCTAGCTCGCCACCTCGCAGCGTGGCGATTTTCGTCACTGCGTCAACGTCATAGGGGAACGAGAAGATGGCCGATTGCACCGAATCGATAATCGGTTCATCGGTCGGCCGGTCGTCCAATGCTGCGCGAAACCAGTGCAGCCCGGTGTAATCGGCGAACAGCAAATCGTGTTTGGACCGGAAGTGTCGATAGAACGTCCGCAGCGACACTCCAGCGTCGGCGGCGATCTGCTCGGCGGAGGTCTCTTCGACACCCTGAGCCAGGAATCGCACCAGCGCAGCCTGCCGCAGCGCCTCCCGCGTGCGCTCGCTGCGCGCTGTCTGTGCCGGCCGAACCATGGCAGTAAGGTACCTCAGTTTTTGTTATGTCATTATTGACAAAACTTACCGGCAAGGCGAAACTTCGCCCATGGTGTCGCTTCTCGTGCATGCAGTTCTCGGGCTTTCGGTCATCGGCTGGATCGTCGCCTCGAATCCCAAGATCTACGCCAAACCAGCGGGCGGAGCGTGGTTCTCTCGGCTGGAAGCGGTGTACTACATCGTTGGCATCGCGTCCGTGGTACTTGGCTGGTGGTTCAACATCCACTTCGTGCAGCAGTACACGCACGGGTCTACGAACCCGATCTGGGGACCGGGCAGCTGGTCGGATTACATCCGGCTGATGTTCACCAACCCGGCCGCCAGCTCGGCGAGCCAGGACTACACGATCGCCAACGTCATTCTGTTGCCGCTGTTCACCATTGTCGACGGCTATCGCCGTGGGCTGCGGCGTCCGTGGCTGTACTTCGTGTCCAGCCTGTTCACCAGTTTCGCGTTCGCGTTCGCCTTCTATTTCGCCACCATCGAACGGCAACGGCGTCACGAACAAGCCCGCGAGACGGTGGACGCCTAAGCCTCACGACACCGGCTCCAGCAATTCGGTGCCGACCAACGGCACCAGCGCGTCGGGAACCCGCACACTGCCGTCGGGCCGTTGATGGTTTTCCAGGATGGCGACCAGCCAGCGGGTGGTGGCCAGCGTGCCATTGAGCGTCGCGGCAATCTGCGGCTTGCCGCCGGTATCGCGGTAGCGGGTGGCCAGCCGGCGGGCCTGGAAAGTGGTGCAGTTCGACGTCGAAGTCAGCTCTCGGTAGGCGCGCTGCGTCGGCACCCAAGCCTCGCAGTCGAACTTGCGGGCCGCTGACGAGCCCAGATCGCCTGCGGCCACGTCGATTACCCGATAGGGCACCTCGATGCGGGCCAGCATTTCTCGCTGCCAGCCCAGCAGCCGCTGATGCTCGGCCTCGGCCTCGGCCGGCGTGCAGTAGACGAAACCTTCGACCTTGTCGAACTGGTGCACCCGGATGATGCCGCGGGTGTCCTTGCCGTAACTGCCGGCTTCGCGGCGGAAGCACGACGACCAGCCGACGTAGCGCAGCGGCCCGCCGGACAGGTCGAGGATCTCGTCGGCGTGGTAGCCGGCCAGCGGCACCTCGGAGGTGCCGACGAGATAGAGGTCGTCGGCCTCCACCCGGTACACCTCGTCGGCGTGCGCACCGAGGAAACCGGTGCCCGACATCATCTCCGGACGCACCAGCACCGGCGGAATGACCGGGATGAAACCGTTGTCCGCCGCCAGCCGGATCGCCAGTTGCAACAGCCCCAGCTGCAGTAATGCCCCCCGACCGGTCAGGAAGTAGAACCGCGAACCGGACACCTTGGCACCGCGCTCCATGTCGATCAGGCCCAACACCTCACCGAGTTCCAGGTGATCTTTGGGATTGTCGATCGCGGCCGGCTCTCCGATGACATCGAGGATGGTGTAGTCATCCGCCCCGCCGGCAGGCACACCGTCGATGATGACGTTCGAGATCGCCATGTGGGCAGCGATGAATGCCGCCTCGGCTTCGGACTGCTCGGCCTCCGCCGCCTTGACCTGCTCGGCGAGCTCCTTGGCCCGTTGCAGCAACGCCGGACGCTCGTCAGCGGAGGCCGCGCCCACCTGCTTACTGGCGGCCTTCTGTTCGGCGCGCAGCGAATCGGCTGTCGAAATCGCGGTCCGCCGGGCGGCATCGGCTGCCAGCAGCGTGTCGACCAAAGCCGGGTCCTCGCCGCGGCTGGTCTGGGATTGGCGCACGGCGTCCGGGTTTTCGCGGAGCAACTTCAGGTCGATCACGGCCTAGAACCCTACGCGTGACGCACCCGGCTACGACAACCACATGACGCTACTTCTGCAACAGCTGTCACGGGGGCCGGTGGGCCTGTCAGAATGGAGCCGATGTCCAACGTAACCGAGCAGCACAAGTCGAGGGCCGGCCGGCTGGGCCTTCGGCTGCCGCGAGCCGAGTGGCTGAATGCTCTGCAGGCCACGACCACCCGGCGTGCGCTGCTGCTGACCGCACTTGGCGGTCTGCTGATCGCCGGGCTCGTCACCGCCCTGCCGATCGGGGGTGGTCCAGGTAGGCTGACCGGCTACATCGACCCGGTGCCTAGCACTGGATCGAAGGGTAACGACGCTTTCAACCACGCCGCCAGCGGCAACTGCCTGATGTGGCCGGACCGGATGCCCGAAGCCGCGACCATCGTCGACTGCAAAGACGAGCACCGCTTCGAGGTCGCCGAGTCTATCGACATGCGCACGTTCCCCGGTTCGGAGTACGGCGCCGACGCCCCACCGCCGTCGGCCACCCGTATCGAGCAGATCAGCCAGGAGCAGTGCGAGTCGGCGGTGCGCCGCTACTTAGGCGCCAAGTTCGACCCCAACAGCAAGTTCATCATCAGCATGTTGTGGTCAGGCGACAAAGCCTGGCGGCAATCCGGAGCGCGGCGGATGCTGTGCGGCTTGCAGCTGCCGGGCGCGGGGAACGAACAGGTCGCCTTCAAGGGCAAAGTCGCCGACGTCGACCAGTCCAAGGTCTGGCCGGACGGCACCTGCCTGGGTATCGACCCGTCGACCAACCAGCCCACTGACGTTCCGATCGATTGCGCCGCCCCGCACGCGATGGAGGTCACCGGCACGGTCAACTTGCTCGCCAAGTTCCCCGACGCGCTGCCTCCCGAGCCCGAACAGGACGGCTTCATCAAGGACTCCTGCACCCGGCTGACGGATGCCTACCTCGCACCGGTTCAGTTGCGCAGCACCACGCTGACGCTGATCTACAGCACGCTGTCGTTGCCGAGCTGGTCGGCCGGCAGCCGCCAGGTAGCCTGCAGCGTCGGGGCGACCCTGGGTAACGGTGGCTGGGCGACGTTGCTCAACAGCGCCAAGGGGCCGCTGCGGATCAACGGTCAGCCCCCGATTCCACCACCGGACATCCCCCAGGAGCGGCTCAACCTGCCGCCGATCCCGATCACTCCGGACACCGGCAGCGGACCATCCACGTCGTCCGCCGGATCTTCGTCGAACGGATCGAACGGATCGAACGGATCGAGCAGCCAACGGCAGGGCAACCAACACCTTCCCGGGCAGCAACCGGCCCCGCCGGAGCAGCCCGCGCCGGCTCAGCCGGCCCCCGGCGCGCCGGGGCCCCAAGCACCGCCACCGCCGGCTCCCGAGGCGCCACCACCGCCACCTCTAGCGCCACCTCTACTGCCACCTCTACCGCCACCTCCGCCGCCCGCGCCGGAGGCCCCGCCACCACCGCCCGCTCCGGGGGGATAGCCAGGTGGCCGTGCGGATGGATCCGCAACGGTTCGACGAGCTGGTGTCAGATGCGCTTGACCTGATCCCGCCGCAGCTGGCCGCCGTGATGGACAACGTGGTGGTGCTGGTCGCCGACAGTAACGCGCAAGAAGCCGACCTGCTCGGCCTGTATGAGGGCGTGGCGTTGACCGAACGTGATTCCAGTTACGCCGGTTCGTTGCCGGACACCATCACGATCTACCGCGACGCGTTGTTGAACGCCTGCGACCGTGAGGACCAGGTCGTCGAGGAGGTGAAGATCACCGTGGTTCACGAGATCGCCCACCACTTCGGCATCGACGATGACCGGTTGCACGAACTCGGCTGGGCCTGAGTAACTTAACCCCACACCTGACGGGCGCGGCGTCGCAGATCTGTCGGCGATCGGTGTTAAGAACGGGTCATGAACGTAAGCACAGACTGTCGCGACTGCCGGGCAGGGTTGGAGCACTGCCACGGCACGATCATTCGCCATTGGTTGCGCCGGTCGGAGTGCACCGAAGAAGGGTGCACCAGCCCGGAGCTGATGCCGCACGCCTTTGTCGTCGACTGCGACGCGGTCGGCTGCGGCTGCGCTGAGGTGGGCGCACCGTCCGCGTTGGCGATCTGAACCTGGTTGCCCCGCGACGCGGTCAGCCCATCGGGTCGGCGCCCGACTCCACCGCGTCACTCACCGGAGTGACATCTGGCTCCGGGTAGAACGGCGGCATCAAAGTCCCCCACTGCACGCAGCTCCAGCGGCCGTCGGTGACCGGCGCCAAGACCACCGCCTCGGTGTTGTTGAGGTGATGATCGAGTACGAAGCTGCTTTCGACGCCGGCCAACACGGCGGCCGTCAGCCGGATCGCTGCCCCGTGGCTGACGACGACGATGTCGCTGGTCCACTCGTCGTCGTCGAGGTAGCGGATCCGCAGGTCGGTCAACACCGGCAGATAGCGGTCCAACACCTGGTTGGCGGTCTCCCCGCCCGGCAGCGGCACATCCCGCTCGCCTTCGTGCCAGCGCTGGTAGATGGCGTTGAATTCGGCGACCGCGTCGTCGTCGCTGCGGTTTTCCAGCTCGCCGACCTGCACTTCGTGGATGCCGGTCACCTCGCTGGCCGGGACGTCGACCTCGCCGCTGATTTCGGCCGCGGTCTGCGCTGCGCGGGTGGCCACCGAATGCAGCAACAGCCCGGGCCGGCTCAACCCGTCTCGCGCGAATGCCCGCGCCTGATCGCGGCCCAACGGCGTCAATTCGCTGCCCGGCGGGCGGGTGTCCAACCGGCGGTCGACGTTGCCGAAGGATTGGCCGTGGCGCACCAACACCAGACGACCGCTCATCGCCCCTGCCCTTCGCCGGTCGAGCCGTCGCGTAGTCGCGCGAGCCAGTGCGACGCCTCGTCCAACTGTGGCGGCGGCGCTCCGGCAAGCACTCCGGTTGGCCAAGAACCCAGGTAGCGCACATCGGTACAACGCCGGTGCAGCGCCTTGAGTGCCTCGGCGACAGCGTCGTCGTCAATGTGGCCGACGCAGTCTATGAAGAACACGTAGGTACCCAATTCGGTTCGGGTGGGACGGGATTCGATACGGGTCAGGTCGATACCGCGGCTGCCGAACTCCGTGAGCGCTGAGACCAGTGCGCTCGGCGCATTGGCGATCCACAGCACCACCGACGTGCGATCGGCACCGGTACGCGCCGGCGGTGGCCCCGGCGGACCGACCAGCACGAAGCGGGTGCACGCATTGGCTTCGTCGACCACGCCGTCGGCCAGCGTCGACAACCCGCGCTGGCTGCCCGCCAGCGGTGAAGTCACCGCGGCGTCGACGTGGCCGTCGGCGACTTGCTGCGCGGCGTCGGCATTGGAGTTGGCCGGCCGCAGTTCGGCGGCCGGCAGCTGGGCGGCCAGCCAGCGCCGCACCTGCGCCGCGGCGACCGGGAAGGCGGCCAGCGTGCGCACGTCGGCGGCGGTACGACCCGGTTTGACGACGATGCTGAACGCCACATCCAGCGTCAGCTCGGCGAACACCTGCAGCGGCGTCCCGATCGCCAGGCTGTCCAGGGTGGGCGTGATCGAACCGTCGATCGAGTTCTCGATCGGCACACAGGCGTAACCGGCCGCGCCGTCGCGGACCGCATCAAGAGCAGCGGTCGTGCTGTCGACCGGCAGCCGCCGCACGCTCGCCGGGCCGCGCTGCGGAACCATGCCGGCGTCGATCATCTGCAGCAGCGCCGCCTCGGTGAAGGTCCCCTCCGGACCGAGATACGCGATGCTTGCCACGACCAAAACCCTATCGGGTCGTACGTCTTGCGCCGTCTGATCATCTCTAGTTAAGTTAGCCTTACCTTACTTCAAGGACGGTCAACGATGCCACTTGCCGACTACCCGGCGCCCACGACGGCCGAGCGGATCCGCAGCACCTGCGTCCGGGCGGGTGGAGCGCTGCTCGCCGTCGACGACGCCGAGGCGATCAGCACCCCCCTGCACCATCTGCTGGCCGACGGTTCGTTCGCTGTGACTGTTCCGGTCGGCGGGGCGGTAGCCACACATCTGGTCGACTGCCCGGCCGGTGGAGTACCGGCCGTACTGGAGTTGGCCGACTACGCGCCGCTGCCATTGCGCGAACCGGTGCGCTCGCTGGTCTGGATCCGTGGCCGGCTGCACTCGGTGCCGCCGCCGACCGTGCATTGGGTACTCGACAGGATCGCCGCCGAACATCCCAACCCGGCGCTGCTGCAAGTGCAGACCCCCGGATCCGCCCCGGTGGCTGATGAGTGGGCCGACGACACCCGCTACCTGTTGGCCCGGTTGGAGATCGAGTCGGTGGTGGTGACCGACTCCACCGGGGCTGAGGCGGTCGACGCGGCGACCCTGCTGGCCGCGCGTCCCGACCCGTTCTGCGCGTTCGAATCGTGCTGGATTCGGCATCTGGACACCGGCCATCGAGACGTGGTCGCCCGACTGGCGGCCCTGCTGCCCGCGCGACTGCGGCGCGGCGACGTCCGCCCGCTCGGGGTGGACCGCTACGGCGTCCAGTTACGCGTCGAAAGCGCCGATGGCGACCGCGACGTCCGGCTGCCGTTCCGCCGCCCGGTCGACGACGTCACCGGTCTGGGCCAGGCCATCCGGGTGTTGATGGGCTGCCCGTTCGTGAACGGCTTGCGGGCCCGCCGGGACTGAGCGGCAGCCGGCCCCGGTTACCGTGTCGAGGTGACCTGGCCCCGCAGTGACGCCGACTCGGAGCTGACGCAGCGCCGCGCGTTGCGCATCGAGGTCGTCATCGTGTTGGCCGTGACGTTCGGCCTCAGCGCCGTCACTGCGGCCTTGCAACTTGCCGACTCGGTCTTGCGCAACCTCAGCGCTCAGCGGATCCCGCTCAACCCACGGCGGTCCTACTTCGACCTGATCGACCTCGGGCTGAATGCGACCTTCGTGGTGCAACTGATCGCGTGGGGCGCTCTTGGCCTGTACCTGTTGTGGCGCAGCGGATTAAGCCCCGCCCGGATCGGGCTGGCGCGCTTCGATTGGCGTGCCGATCTGGGCGGCGGCATCGGCCTGGCCGCGTTGATCGGCGTGCCCGGGCTGGCGCTCTACCTGGTGGCGCGGGCAATGCACCTCAATGCCTCGGTCATCCCGTCCAGCTTGGGCGACACCTGGTGGCGGGTGCCGATGCTGCTGCTGGTCGCCTTCGCCAATGGCTGGGCCGAAGAGATCATCGTTGTCGGTTATCTGCTCACCCGGTTGGAGCAGCTCGGCGTCGGCTCGCGGGCGGCGCTGGTGTGGTCGAGCCTGCTGCGCGGGACGTATCACCTTTACCAAGGCTTCGGCGCCGGGCTGGGCAACGCCGCGATGGGCCTGGTGTTCGGGTATGCCTGGCAGCGCACCGGCCGGCTCTGGCCGCTGGTGATCGCACACGGGATCATCGACGCCGTGACTTTTGTCGGGTACGCGCTTCTGGCCGGCCATCTGCGCTGGCTGCACTGACATGAACGTGAACGATCCCCAGTCACCGGAGCCGTCGCAGGTCATCCGGCGCGACCCCCGCTACCCGCCGCCGGCCAAGTCGCCACCACCCAAGCCGGCCCCGCCCGAAGCCCGAACCGTGCGACAGCGTCGGGCCGGCCCGCCACCCCCGCGACCACGCAAGCCGCGGCCGCGACGTAAACGGGCGTGGGGCCAACTGATTTCGCTGAGTTTGGTGATCGTCGTTCTGCTGGTCAGTGCTGGCATCCTGGGCGGCACGCTGTGGATGGAGACGGCGCTGCACCGCCAGCCGGTGCTGACGGACTACCCCGGCCGGCCGGCGTCCGGGCGGGGTACCAACTGGCTGCTAGTCGGCTCCGACAGTCGGCAAGGCCTCACCGTCGAGCAGCAGCAGGCGCTGGCGACCGGCGGTGACACCGGCAACGGCCGAACCGACACCATGCTGCTGGTTCATGTGCCGGTGTTCGGATCACGCACGCCGACGACGATGGTGTCCATACCGCGCGACTCCTACGTGCCGATTCCCGGCTACGGTCGCGACAAGATCAACGCGGCGTTCGCGATGGGCGGGGCGCCGTTATTGGCGCAGACGGCCGAACAAGCCACCGGACTCCGCCTCGACCACTACGCCGAGGTCGGATTCAGCGGGTTCGCCGTCCTGGTCGACGCGCTCGGCGGGGTCACCGTGTGTCCGGCGGCGCCGATGAACGACCCACTCGCGGGCATCGACCTACCCGCGGGGTGCCAGAAACTGAACGGCCGCGACGCGCTTGGCTATGTCCGCTCCCGGGACACTCCGCGCGCCGACCTCGACCGGATGGTCGACCAGCGGCAGTTCATGTTCGCGGTGTTGCACCGCGCCGCAAGCCCGGCGGTGTGGCTGAACCCATGGCGGTGGTATTCGGTGGCACATGCGGCGACCAGCGCCCTGACCGTCGACAAGGGCGACCATGCCTGGGATATGGCCCGGCTGGGCTGGGCGCTGCACGGATCCACCACCGCGTTGACCGTCCCGGTCGGCGAGTTCACCGGCAGCGACGTCGGCTCGGTCGTGGTGTGGGACCACAAGAAGGCCGCCCAGCTGTTCGACGCGCTGGCTGCCGACCAGCCGGTACCGTCGGCCGTTATCGGCGACCCGCCGTAGCGCAGCGATTCACGGGCCATTACCCGCATTCCGGCTAGTTGTCAGATTCGTCGAGAAAAATGCCTGAAATGCTCTTGGCGAAATTACTTCAGCCTAGCCTTTCTTTACTTAGGCAAAGCTGGCCTGAGTAAGTATTGCCTTGGATGACAGGCCTTTTGGGCTGCGGTAGCGTGGCTGTCATGAATGATCGGGACGCCCATAAAACAAAATTCAATGCGTTATTGCATGAGCAGATCTACAGCGAATTCACCAATGCTCAGCAGTATATTGCGATGGCCGTTTACTTCGACGGTGCCGACCTGCGTCAGCTGGCGAAACATTTTTACGCTCAGGCCGTCGAGGAACGCAATCACGCGATGATGCTGGTGCAGTATCTGCTCGACCGCGACGTTCACGTCGAGATCCCTGGGGTGGATGGGGTCCGCAATCATTTCGACACCCCACGGGATGCGCTGGCGCTGGCGCTGGATCAGGAGCGAGCGGTCACCGAACAGGTCAGCCGGCTGGCGGCCGTCGCCCGCGACGAAGGCGACTACCTCGGCGAACAATTCATGCAGTGGTTCCTCAAGGAGCAGGTCGAGGAGATGGCGCTGATGTCCTCGCTGGTGCGGGTCGCCGACCGCGCCGGAGCGAACTTGTTCGACCTGGAGAACTTCGTCGCACGGGAAATCGACTCGCCGCAGAGTACTCCCGACGCGCCGGCCGCGGCCGGCGGCCGCCTTTAGCGGACGACTAGTTGAGGTCGGCGCCGGTCAGGCCTTGATCAGGTCCGTCGAGCCAGGCTTTGACGCGACCGGGGTGGTTGGTGGCCAGCCACGCTACCCCCACGTCGCGGCAGAAGATGACGTCGTCGTAGTCGTCGGCGCTCCAGCAGTACAGCGCCCGGCCTTGCGCCGCCGCCCGGTCGACGAGCTCGGGATGTTCCCGAAGGGTGGCCAGCGCCGGCCCGACCGCAGTGGCCCCTACGGTGCTCGCCGCACCGCTGCTGAGGTATCGATGGCTCCTGCCAAGCAGCACCGTGGGCAGCAGCGGCGCCGCCCGCCGGACCCGCCACAGCGCGGACGCGGAAAACGACATCACCACCGCGCGGGACCGGTCCGCGGACGCCGGCGCGGCGATGCCGAAGCGATGCAGCAGCGCCAACAACTTGCTTTCCACCAGTGCGCCGTACCGGACGGGATGCTTGGTCTCGACGAAGATCTTCACGGGCCGCTTCCAGTCCAGCACCAGCGCGACAAGGGCGTCCAACGTCAACAGGCCGGTGTCGCCGTGCGTGCCGTCGGCGCGCCAACCGCCGTGCCACGCCCCGTATTCCAGCTCGTGTAGCTCAGCCAGCGTCATCGTGCTGACCAGACCGGCGCCGGTCGACGTCCGATCGAGCCGGCGATCGTGCACACAGACCAGGTGGCCGTCGCGGGTGAGCCGGACATCGCATTCCACGCCGTCGGCGCCCTCCCTGAGGGCGAGATCGTATGCGGCCAAGGTGTGTTCCGGCAGGGCGCCCGACGCACCGCGATGGGCCACCACGAACGGGTGCCGAGAGACCACCTCATCGGCCCGCGTCATGCCACTATGCTGCCGGTTCCTCACCCGACAACTCAACTGCAGGAGCCGATCCCGGCGAGCCGGCTCCATTGTCGGCGACCACCACCCAGCGATGCGCAGGCCGCTGCACCGGTTTGCGCTCGAATCCCTCGTAGAGCCTCGCGGTCGCAACCGCTGCGGCCAATGCCAGCAAGTAGGCGACGATCATGGCCACGGTGTTGTTCGCGATGCCCTGGGCGTCCAGCGCGCCGCTGGTAACCGATGCGAAGATCGATGTCGCGCTGCTGAGCAGCCAGAGCAGCCACCATCCCCAGATCGGCCCGCGCAGCCGGGCGTAGTTGTCCTCCGTTTTCGCCAGCTCGATGACGTAGACCAGCGACCACACCGCGGCGAGCAGCGGTACACAACACATCACCACGCAGCCGGCCATCAACGCCCAGCTGGCTGAATGACCGGAAGCGACCCGGACCACGGCGAAGGTGATGGCCAGGGCCATCGCGACCGACGGCGGAAGCAGACAGCCGGCCCGCAGCGCCCACGGCGTACGGGTCTCCGACCTTCCACAATGCGCGAAAGCCGCGGCACGGCGCGCGATCAACCATTGTGTCAGCACCACGGCGTAGGTGATCACAGCCGCGATCGCGGCCAGGCTGGCTAACACACTGAGCAGCGCAGCTACATCAGCGACTAGCCAATTCAGCAGCATATTGCGGTTGATGATCAACAACAGATAGCGCACCAGATGAACCAGGGCCGCAACGGCCAGCGTTACCGCGGTCGCGAAGAACGCCGCATGCACCCGGCTCGCCGGGGGCGCTTGTCGCACCGCCGAACCCTGCCCGGCACCATCCAGCAGGACGCGGTCCTGCAGACCCCAGCGCGGTATCACCGGGTATCGCGGCGTCGGGCCGAGCGGCCGGCGCCGTCGTCGTGGCGGTGGCGGCGGACCGGGACGCACAGCGATCCACCGGTAGCCCGGTGGTAACCGCGGCGGTGTCCGTGAACCGGCACTCCAGCGCGGATCGACGTCGGCCGTTTCCGACGACGGCGCCAGCAGCGTCCCGCGGCAGCGCGGACACCACTCACGCTGGCGGTCACGGACATTCCAGCGTGTGCCGCACTGGGAGCACACTTGGATCATCGGCGCCGCTCTCCCCCGCGAACGGGTGGTGCCCCCACCTCGTCGCTCGCTATCAATTCGTCGCCAGCGCGGATCACCGCATTAGCCTAACCGTCAAAACCGGCTGCTCGGCGATGGAGCTCTTGCGACGGCCCGGTCAGATGCTGCCCGGGCCGCCATCATCGGTGACCACCGGGCGTCCGGCGTTTGCCCACGCCAGCATCCCGCCAGCGACGTTGACGGGTTCATATCCGTTGCCGGCCAGATATTGCGCCACTTTCAGCGACCGCCCTCCGGCCTTGCAGATGACGTACAGCTTCGCCTGCGGATCGATCTCGTTGACCCGGGCCGGCACCTCACCCATCGGGATGTGCCGGGCGTCGGCGGCGTGACCGCGCTGCCACTCGTCGTCTTCACGTACATCTAGCAACACCGTCCCCGGCCCGAATTCGGCGGGCAGCTCGGCGGCAGCTGCCTGGGCGACCACGGGTTCACCATCCATGGCCTTGATCTTGGCACGCGGAAACCGGCGGCGCAGGAGGCCCCATCCAGCTACCAACAGGTATCCACAGTTTCCACAGGTTTATCCACAACAGGCGATCCGACGCCGGCTGCGTTGACGCGGGGTCAATAGACCGGCCGAGTCGACAGCTGTGGATAACACCTGGCGGATTCCGCGTCGCGATCGACAGTCCTGCACGACGCTGAGCGAATTCTCAGCACGGCTGAGCACACCCGCTGCACCCCCGTATGGGGGATGTCACATCGAGTCCACCCCGGCCGACCACTGGCCCGGCTTACCCGGACGGCGCGAATCGTCGCGTGCCCGCCATTGTCGGCCAGCAAAAAGATGCTGATCAGCTGGCCACTTTCGGTTCGATTTTCCGGCTGCTACATAAGGGGCTATGATCGCGACCACTGAGAATGTTTGTGACTCTTCTCACTGGGAGAGAGTTGGACGTGGAGACCGGGGTCATCTGATGACAACGCAACCGATCGGACCGCAGCCGGCGGGATCGTCGTCGCGCTGGTACACCAGTTCGCCCACGTGCAACCGTTCCTACTTGCTGGCCGCTTTGCGCGCCGGCCTGATCGCCATGGTTTTGCTGGCGGTCCTCGCGGTCATCGTTTGGTTCTGAAGTCCCGCCGCCGGGTATCCACCCATCGCACTCGTTCTTGCGGTGCGCGCGGTGATGGAGCAGGGTTGACATGGTTGACCAACCCAAGCCGCCGCGCCGCTAACAGCCTGCGAGTGGAGCGTCAGAATTAGATCGGCAACGATCATCGAAGGAAGGAATCCCGTGGCTGAATACACTTTGCCCGACCTCGACTGGGACTACGGAGCACTGGAGCCGCATATCTCGGGTCAAATCAACGAGCTTCACCACGACAAGCACCACGCCACCTACGTCAAGGGCGCCAACGATGCCCTTGCGAAACTCGAAGAGGCGCGCGCCAAAGAAGATTTCTCGGCCATTCTGCTGTACGAGAAGAACTTGGCGTTCAACCTGGCCGGCCACGTCAACCACAGTCTGTGGTGGAAGAACCTGTCTCCCAACGGTGGTGACAAGCCGACCGGCGAGCTCGCGGCTGCCATTGATGGCGCCTTCGGATCATTCGACAAGTTCCGTGGTCAGTTCACCTCGGCTGCCACCACCGTGCAGGGATCGGGCTGGGCGGCGCTCGGCTGGGACAGCCTCGGCCAGAAGCTCTTGGTATTCCAGGTGTACGACCACCAGACCAATTTCCCGCTCGGTATCGTTCCGTTGCTGGTGCTCGACATGTGGGAGCACGCTTTCTATTTGCAGTACAAGAACGTCAAAGCCGACTTCGCCAAGGCATTCTGGAACGTCGTGAACTGGGAAGACGTGCAATCACGTTACGCGGCGGCGACTTCGAAGGCCAAGGGGCTGATCGCCGGCTGATTCCAGATGAATTCGCCTGTTCGGGGCGTCGCGCGATGCGCGCGACGCCCCGTTTGCTATTTCGGCCGTGTTTCTTTTTGCCCAAGTTGGGCGTTGGTTGCTCGTGTCAGCTTGCGGGTATTCCCGGGCTGACGCATGCTGAGCTGATCGACCCACCGGCGTATCGCTGGGTACCCGAACCGAAGCATGGCGGAGGGCGAAATGGAAAACGGGTCAGGCCGGGCCATCGAGGTGGCCCCATTTCATTCCCGTGGTGCCCTGAAAGGGTTTGTCATTTCCGGGCGTTGGCCTGACTCGACGAAAGAGTGGGCTCAACTGTTGATGGTTGCGGTCAGGGTAGCGTCGTTGCCTGGATTGCTCGATACCACAACGGTATTCGGTGCTCGCGAGGAACTGCCGGACGCTCCCGTGCCGGGCACCGTCGGCCTGGTGCTGGCAGAGGGTCCGGTGGTTGGCGAATCCGCTATCCGGCCAGGCTATTTCGCCGACCATCAGCCGCCGGCACTGTTGATGCTACATCCACCCTCGGAGACCACTCCGTCGTTACCCGAATGCAACGGCGCGGCGTCGGGATGCGTGCTGCTGCCCGGGCTGCCGTATCTGGGGCTCGAGCACCGTGCGGCCTGGGTGGAGGCAGAAGCCGACGGCACCATCACCTCGATGGTCAGTCGCGTCGGTGTCGACCCGATCAGCCATCCCGACACCGCGATCCTGGCGATGCTGCTCGCTGCCTGAGGGTCTCCATCGACCAGACCGAACGAGAGCGGAATTCGACGACGCGCGCCAGGCCGTAATGCGGTTCTCCGCGCGGAACTCGGCGGCAACCGTGCGGTTCATGCATCGGCGGGCGACAGGCCAGCAAATTGGCTTTTCGAGGGGTCGTCGCCGCGCGCCGGTTGCCGTAGCGTCGGATGCGGTCAACTGACAAAGCCGCGCGCTGCGGAACTCTCGGCGCTGAGCCCACGAAGCATGCCACAATTCGCTTGCTACATCTTGTGAATTCGCTGAATACCGTGCGTGCCGCGCAGTGACGCCGTCGCCAACGAACGGCACGGCCATCGGCAGCAATTCGCGCCAAGTTTGCACTTGGTTGCGGCGATAACACTCGCTACGATGGTCAGCAAATACCTAGTTGGATTTATTTGTTCTACCGGCCTGGTGGAGGTCATATCGATGAGCACGACGTTTTCTGCCCGCCTGAACCGCCTGTTCGACACGGTTTATCCGCCCGGACGGGGGCCGCATACCTCCGCTGAGGTGATCGCGGCGCTCAAGGCGGAGGGCGTCACGATGTCTGCTCCCTACCTGTCGCAGCTACGCTCCGGCAACCGCACAAACCCGTCGTCTGCCACCATGGCCGCGCTGGCGAACTTCTTCCGCATCAAGCCCGCCTACTTCACTGACGACGAATACTACGAAAAGCTCGACAAAGAGTTGTCGTGGCTGATAACCATGCGCGATGAGGGCATTCGGCGTATCGCGGTTCGCGCCAGCGGTTTGTCTGCAGAGGCGCAACACGACATCGTGGAGCGCGTTGACGAGTTGCGCCGCAAAGAACACCTGGACGCCTAGCCTGGTGGCCCGCCCGGTTAGGGTTGGCCCATCGATGGGGCACATGCACCCCGATAGTCGACGAGATACCGGGGAGGCGGCCGCGAATGGGACTATTCGGCAAACGAAAAACCCGCGCGACGCGTCGTGCCGAGGCCCGCGCCATCAAAGCCCGGGCCAAACTTGAGGCAAAGCTGTCTGCGAAAAACGAGGCCCGCCGGTTCAAAGCCACGCAGCGTGCCGAATCGAAGGCGTTCAAGGACCAGTTGAAGGCGCAGCGCGACAGCGACCTCACGGCGCTGAAGGTTGCCGAGACCGAGCTCAAGGCGATGCGTGAGGGCAAGTTGCTGTCACCGACGCGAATTCGCCGGATCCTGACGGTGTCTCGGCTGCTCGCGCCGATCGCGGTGCCGCTGGCCTATCGGGTCGCCATCGCCGCCCGCGGGTTGATCGACCAGCGGCGCGCCGACCAGCTTGGGGTTCCGTTGGCCCAGATCGGGCAGTTCTCCGGAAACGGTGGCCGGTTGTCGGCCCGCATCGCCGGCGCCGAGCAATCGTTGCGCACGGTGCAGGAGAAGAAGCCCAAGGACATCGAGACCACGCAATTCGTCACCGCTATTTCTGAACGGCTCACCGACCTGTCGGCTGCCGTCACCGCCGCCGAGAACATGCCCGCCGCACGCCGCCGTGCCGCCCACGCCGCGATCTCCCGACAACTCGACGAGATCGACGCCGACCTGATGGCGCGGCTCGGATTGACCTGATTCCGCGGCCGCCTGCCCACGCGGCCCGAACCTGCCCCTTCGACAAAGGAATAGCAATCGGATGTCATGGCACCACAGTTTGGTTTGGCGAGCGCTGATCTCAGCTGCCGCCACCACCACGCTCTACCTGGGATCGGCCGCCGCCATCGCCCCGGCGTCAGCCCATGTCCAGGCCAGCAGCGACGACGCCGTCCGCGGCGGCATGGCGCTGGTCACCTTCCAGGTGCCCAACGAGTCCACCAAAGGCGCATCCACTACCGCTCTCACCATCGACCTGTCCAATGTCACGGCCGTGCAGACCGAATCGCAGCCCGGTTGGACGGCCAAGCTCGACCGCGACGCCGCGTCCGGCACCGTTCGCTCGGTCACCTGGACGGCAGCACCGAACGGCGGCATCCCGGTCAATCAGTTCGGGCTGTTCAGGATCTCGGCGAAGCTTCCCGACGCCGACACCGTCAGCTTCCCGGCTATCCAGACCTACGCCGACGGTTCGGCGGTCAAGTGGGATCAGGCGCCGCAGCCCGGCGGGGTCGAGCCGTCTAATCCGGCGCCGATGCTGACACTCACCGGAGGGCCGGCGGCGCCGCCCGCGCATCACCCACACCCAACCAGCACCGCCGCGCCCACCGCCGTCGAGACGGCGCCGACCCAAAAGCCGAGGGCTGCATCCGACAACACCGCCCGGATACTCGGTGGAGCCGCGCTCCTGTTCGGCGCCCTGGGTATTGGTATCGCGCTGGTCGGTCGACGGACATGACCCGGCGAGCACGTATCGTTGCGGTGAGTCTGCTGCTGGCAGCAGTCGCCATCGGCACCACCTTGACCGCGGGGGCCGCCAGTGCGCACGCCGCCCGGGTATCGGCCGACCCCGCCGAGAATGCCGCTATCAGCACCGGTCCGGCCCGCGTCAGCGCGACCTTCAACGAGGATCTGCAAACCACGTTCGTCGCGATGACGGTTGTCGGTCCGGACGGCAACCTGTGGTCTTCCGGACAGCCGCAGGTGCGCGGCCCGGTCGTCAGCGTCGGCCTACGGCCCCTGGGACCGACCGGAAATTACACGGCGAACTACCGCGTGACGTCGGCCGACGGGCACGTGGTGTCCGGGTCATGGTCGTTTCGGCTGACGGCACCCGGCACCGGCACACCCGGGCCGACGGCGGACACCTCGGATACCGACAACGGCGACATCCCCGTCTGGCCGTTCATTGTCGGCGCGCTGGTGCTGGTCGGCGGCGCGGTGCTCTGGCAGGTGCGGAACCGACCCTGACGGTTCGGCTGTCGCGGGCTAACCCCGGACGACCCGCCCGACGGCCCTGGCATGATGGATTCAACTGCTGGTGTACGTGGCCGGTGTACCCGACGAGCAACTGCAAAGGAGCAGCCGCATGGCAGACCCGCAGGATCGACCGAACGACACACCTGAACACGCGTGGGGCGCCGCACCCACACCGCCCAGTCCGCCCTCCCCACCCGCCGACACCGCACCTCCGCAACCGCCGGAGCACGCCGCCGAAATGTCAACGCCACCGGCCAAGGCGCCGGATCAACCGGCCAAGAAAGCCCCTGCTAAAAAAGCGCCCGCCAAGGCAGCGAAAAAGAGCCAACAGGCCGCACCAAAGAAGGCAGCGGCTAAAAAGGTCGCCGGGAAGGCACCCGCTAAGAAAGCCACCAAGAAAGCGCCGGCAAAGAAGGCGCCCGCCAAAACCACTGAGTCCGGCGCCGCCAAGCCACCAACCCGGCCCGCAACGCCACCACGGATCGACACCAACGGCCAACTTGCCGCTGCAGCCAAAGACGCTGCGGCACAAGCGAAGTCAACTGTGGACGCGGCGAGAAGCCCGGTGCCGGGGGAAGCCGGCCTGGCGTCGGCCGGCCGCTCACCGCTGCCCTTGGCGGTGGCCATCGCGATCAGTGTGCTGGCGTTGCTGCTGGTCCGCCGGCTCCGTCGACGGGGCTAGACGGGGTAGCTAGCATGTCCCGGTGAGCGTGATTTTCCGGCCCACGGCTGACCTGGTCGACGAGATCGGGCCCGACGTACGTAGCTGTGACGTTCAATTCCGTCAGTTCGGCGCGCGAACACAATTCGCCGGTCCGATCACCACGGTGCGCTGCTTACAAGACAATGCACTGCTGAAGTCGGTGCTGGCCACGCCGGGCGACGGCGGTGTGCTGGTGATCGACGGCGAAGGCTCGTTGCACACAGCGCTGGTCGGTGACGTCATCGCCGATTTGGCCCACTCCAACGGCTGGACCGGGCTGATCGTGCATGGTGCCGTTCGGGATGCCGCCGCTCTGCGTGGCATCGACCTCGGCATCAAGGCGCTCGGCACCAATCCCCGCAAGAGCAGCAAGACCGGTGACGGTGAGCGCGACGTCACGGTGGGCTTTGGCGGGGTGGAATTCGTGCCGGGCGACATCGCCTACAGCGACGACGACGGAATCGTCGTCGTCGCCACGGCCGCTACCGGCTAAACTGCCAGGGCGGCAAGCTTTTTAGCGAAGTGCAGCGCCTCGTCATCGACTCGGCCACGCCGGATCAGCTGCAGGTCGAGCAGATAGTTCTGCTTGAGCCGCCACGGGATGACTGAACCGGCCTTCGGCAGATAGTCCAATGCCCGCAGCACATACCCCGGCGTGAAGTCCATCAACGGGCGCTCGTCGACCGAGTCCCCCGGGTGTTGCGGCACCACGGTGTCGAAGCCGTTGGCATCCATGTAATTGAGCACCCGACAGACGAACTCCGACACCAGGTCGGCCTTGAGCGTCCAGGACGCGTTGGTGTAGCCGACGGTGAACGCCATGTTCGGCATGCCGGTCAGCATCATGCCCTTGTAGGCCATGGTGTCGGTGAGTTCGACCGGCAGGCCGTTACGTCGGATCGCGGCGCCACCGAACAGCTGGAGGTTCAAACCCGTTGCGGTAATGATGATGTCGGCTTGCAGCTCGTTACCAGAGCTGAGCTTGATCCCGGTTTTGGTGAACCGGTCGATGGTGTCGGTGACGACGTCGGCCTGGCCGCGCCGGATGGTCTTGAACAGGTCGCCGTCGGGCGCCAGGCACAACCGCTGGTCCCACACGTTGTAGCTCGGGCCGAAGTGCTTGTCCACGTCGTAGCCCTCGGGCAGCCGCCGCTTGGCCATCGCCAGCAGGATCTTGCGCATGTAGTTCGGGAATCGCCGGGCAAGCTGGTATTGAGCCGTGCTGAAACCGATCGCCTTCCAACGGTTCACGACATGCGCGGCACGTGCCGGCAGCAGCCGGTTTGCCCGCTCGGCCACCGGGTCCACCTCGGGCAACGACCCGATGTAGGTCGGCGAGCGCTGCAGCATGGTCACGTGGCCCGCCCCGGAGTTCACCAACGCCGGGATGAGCGTCACCGCGGTGGCGCCGGATCCGATGACGACGATCTTCTTGCCTGCGTAGTCGAGGTCCTCCGGCCAGTGCTGGGGGTGGACGATCGTGCCCTGGAAATCTTCGGCGCCTGCGAACGTCGGCGAGTAACCCTCGTCGTAGTTGTAGTAGCCGCTGCACGTGAACAAGAACTTGCAGGTGATCTCGTCCTGCCGGCCGTCGTTGTCCGCAGTGACGGTCCATCGATTGTCGGCGTCGGACCATTCGGCGGCGACCACCCGGTGGCGGTAGCGGATGTGCCGGTCGATTCCGTTCTCCGCCGCGGCCTCCTTGAGGTAGGCCTTGATCGATGCGCCATCGGCGATCGACTTGGCCGAACGCCACGGCTTGAACCGGAACCCCAGCGTGAACATGTCCGAGTCGGAGCGAATGCCCGGATAGCGGAACAGGTCCCAGGTGCCGCCGAGATCGTCTCGGCGCTCCAAGATCGCATAGCTCTTCGACGGGCAGCGGTCCTGCAGATGCCAAGCGGCGCTGATGCCGGAGATACCGGCGCCCACGATGAGGACGTCGAGATGTTCGGTCATGGCGTCACGCTATCAACGCGGTGTTAAGTGCGTCAACACAGTGTCGAATTTATCGACACGTTGTAAAGTAGCGGTCGTGACCACCGTCAGCTCCCGCACCTCGAGGGGGCGTCGCTCGGCACGCCCATCGGGTGACGACCGTGAGCTCGCCATCCTGACCACTGCCGAACGGCTGCTGCAGCAGCGTCCGCTCACCGACATCTCGGTCGACGACCTGGCCAAGGGAGCCGGCCTCTCCCGGCCGGCGTTCTACTTCTACTTCCCGTCCAAGGACGCCGTCCTGCTCACGCTGTTCGAACGGGTGATCGTCGAGGCCGACTCCGCGTTGGAAGGTATGGTCGCCAATCCGCCGGCTGACCTGAAAGCGCTGTGGCGCACCGGCATCAACGTCTTCGTCGAGACATTCGGTTCGCACCGCGCGGTATCGCTGGCCGCCGACGCCACACGCACCAACAAGGACCTTCGCGAACTGTGGTCACGCTTCATGCAGAAGTGGGTCGGCCACATCGCCACGGTGATCGAGACCGAGCGCTCTCGCGGCGCGGCGCCGGTGACGCTGCCTGCCGACGAACTGTCGGCGGCGCTGAACCTGCTCAACGAGAAGGTCATGCTGACGTCCTTCGCCGGCGATCGCCCGTCGGTGCCCGATGAGCGGGTGCTGGAGACGTTGGTGCATATCTGGATCACCAGCATCTATGGAAAACCCGCGCCGCAGTCTTAGCACGGTGACGATGCAGTCCGCATAGCGGACTGAGAAGGAACCGGGCAATCAAATGCGTCACCGGTTGATGCGAACATATGTTCGTGCGGAGCTCGCCTAGCCAAACAACGGACATTCTTCACGCAGACCTCGACTCGTTCTACGCGTCCGTCGAACAACGCGATGATCCGGCTCTGCGCGGCCGGCCGGTGATCGTCGGCGGCGGGGTGGTGCTGGCGGCCAGCTACGAAGCCAAGGCCTACGGTGTGCGCACCGCGATGGGTGGCGGACAGGCGCGGCGGCTTTGCCCACACGCCGCGGTGGTCCCGCCCCGAATGGCTGCGTACACGCAGGCCAGCGAGGCGGTATTCGAGGTTTTCCGCGACACCACTCCCCTGGTCGAGCCGCTGTCGGTGGACGAGGCCTTCCTGGACGTCGGCGGGCTGCGCCGAGTCTCCGGAACACCGGTGCAGATCGCGGCCCGGCTGCGCAGCGAGGTACGCGACCATGTCGGCCTGCCGATCACCGTCGGCATCGCGCGGACGAAGTTCCTCGCCAAAATCGCCAGCCAGGAAGCCAAACCGGATGGCTTGCTGCTGGTTCCGCCCGGGCGAGAGCTTGCTTTCCTGCATCCGCTGCCGGTGCGCCGGCTGTGGGGCGTCGGTGCGGTGACCGCCGACAAGCTGCACACTCACGGCATCGAGACGGTCGCCGACGTGGCCGAGCTCAGCGAGTCCATGCTGGCGTCATTGGTGGGCGGAGCGATGGGCGCCCGGCTGTATGCCCTTTGCCGCAACGTCGATGCGCGCCGGGTTTCGACCGGTGTTCGCCGACGTTCGGTGGGCGCCCAGCGCGCGCTTGGCCGCGCAGGTAACACGATGTCACCGGCGGAGGTCGACGCGGTGGTGATCAACCTGATCGACCGGATCACCGGGCGGATGCGGGCCGCCGGTCGCACCGGGCGGACGGTCACATTGCGGCTGCGGTTCAACGACTTCGGCCGGGCCACCCGATCGCACACGTTGCCGTGGGCCACCTCCTCGACGCAAACCATCCTCGCCACGGCCCGGCAACTGGTCACAACCGCCGCGCCGCTGATCGCCGAGCGCGGTCTGACACTGGTCGGGTTCGCCGTTTCGGAGATCGACCGCAGCGGCGCCGAGCAGCTGATGCTGCCGTTCGACGGGGCGCAAAGGGATCCCAAGGACGTCGAAGCCGTCGACGCGGCGGTCGACCGGGTGCGTCGCCGCTATGGCAGGTCGGCGCTCACCCGCGCAGTGCTGGTCGGCCGCGACCCCGGCCTGGAGATGCCTCATCTACCCGACTGAGTTCAACGCAGCGACTTGACCAAATGCCCTACTGGAGCGGCAGTTTCACCACCCGATTATCCCTCCATTGACGCCTGGCCTGGCGCCGATAGCGGATTACCGCTGGGCGGAGATTGCGGTTGTTCAGTCATCCCCCGACCCTCCACAGACACGGTTAGTTAGCTGGCCAGCACGAGCACCCTGGCTGCCCATGGCACGCCACGTAGCCGAATAACTGGCAGTTCCGCCAAAGCGTCCGGTCACGATGCCGTCCACGCCAGCAGCTTGTCGACCGGCCAGGTGTTGACGATCCGCTCGGCCGGCACGCCGGTATCAAGCGCGCGCTGAGCGCCGTAGCCGAGGAAGTCGAGCTGGCCCGGCGCATGCGCGTCGGTATCGATGCTGAAATCACACCCGATCTCCAGGGCGAGGTTGAGCAGCCGGGTTGGCGGATCACGACGTTCGGGCCGGGAGTTGATCTCCACGGCGGTGCCGTGATCGCGGCAGGCGGTGAACACCGCTTCGGCGTCGAACTTCGACTCCGGTCGGATACCGCGGTTTCCGGCGACCAGCCGGCCTGTGCAGTGGCCGAGAACGTCGGCGTGGCCGTTGCTGACGGCGCGCACCATCCGGCGGGTCATCGACGCGGCATCCATCGACAGCTTCGAATGCACGCTGGCCACCACGATGTCGAGGCGATCCAACAGCTCGGGCTCCTGGTCCAGGCTGCCGTCGTCGAGGATGTCCACCTCGATACCGGTGAGGATCCGCATCGGCGCGAACCGCTCGCGCAGCCCCTCGATCACGTCGAGTTGTTTACGCAGCCGCTCCGGTGACACCCCGTTGGCGATGGTCAGCCGCGGCGAGTGGTCGGTCAGCGCACAGTACTCATGCCCCAGCGCCCCCGCGGTGGCCATCATCTCTTCGATCGGCGCCGAGCCGTCCGACCAGTTGGAATGCAGGTGCAAGTCGCCGCGCAATGCTGCCCGGATTTCGCCACCGCCGAGATCCTCAGCGGCAGAACGCAATTCGATCAGGGCATCGGGCTCACGCCCGCACCAGGCCTGGTCGATCACCTTCGCCGTCTTTGGCCCGATACCCGGCAGCGACTGCCAACTGTTGGCCTGCCCGTGCCGCTCCCGCTCCGCGTCGTCCAGGCGCTCGACGATGTCGGCGGCGTTGCGATAGGCCATCACCCGCCGCGAGTCCTCGCGGGCCCGGTCTTTGTAATAGGCGATCTGTCGCAGCGCGGTCACCGGATCCATGGCTTCAGTGTGCCCGTCTGACGGCGGCTCAAGTCACCAGTTGCCCGGCGATGAACCCGGCGAGTAGCACCCCGAAACCGCCGATCTCACCGACGATCAGCAACGCCATCGCCACCCGCAGTCCCCGATCGGGGCTTTCGAATTGGTTGACGGTGTCGCGCCGTAGGCCATGGCCGATGTATCCGACGGTCGCCCCGATGAAGAAGAAGACCACGATCATCGCCGCGGTCAGGTTGACCCAGACCGGCCATGCGCTGAGTTCGACGAAGACCGCAACCAGCAGCGTCGCAAACGAGTACAGCAGCGCTGCCCGGTGCGCGATGTCGACGTACGGGTGCGCCCGGTGATCGTCGGACACCATGATCTGGCGGTACTTCCAGACCCCCAACACCAAAGCGAGCAGAAAGATCAGACCGGCCGCCAGCAGGGTTATCTTGACGTCGATTCGCAGCGCGCTGCTGATTGTCGGATCGGCGTACGCCCGGCCCTGGCGGCAGGACTCCACAATCTGGACTACGGTCGGGCTCATGCGATTTGCGTTCAAAACCTCACCCCAAAACACGACCTGGGCACAAATGCTCGCTGTCTGGCAGGCCGCCGACGATATCGAGATTTACGAGTCCGGTTGGACGTTCGACCACTTCTACCCGATCTTCAGTGACAGCGCCGGCCCCTGTCTAGAGGGCTGGACGACGCTGACCGCGCTCGCACAGGCCACCAAGCGACTGCGGCTGGGCACCCTGGTCAGCGGCATCCACTACCGCCACCCGGCGCTGCTGGCCAACATGGCCGCGGCGCTCGACATCATCTCCAACGGGCGACTCGAGCTCGGCATCGGCGCCGGATGGAACGAAGAGGAATCCGGCGCCTACGGCATCGAGCTGGGCAGCATCAAGGAACGCTTCGACCGATTCGAAGAGGCCTGCGAGGTGCTGACCAGCCTGCTCAGCCAGCCGACCACGAACTTCGACGGCAAGTACTACCAGTTCAAAGACGCCCGCAACGAGCCCAAGGGCCCGCAGCGCCCGCACCCCCCGATCTGCATCGGCGGCAGCGGCGAGAAGCGCACCCTGCGCATCACCGCACGTTATGCCCAGCACTGGAACTTCGCCGGCGGACCGCCGGAACTGTTCGCCCACAAGCGCGACGTGCTGGCCTCCCACTGCGCCGACATCGGGCGTGATCCCAAGGAGATCACGTTGTCCGCCCACCTTCGCCTGGAACCGGACCGCAACTACACGAAGGTCATCGAGGACGCGGCGGGTCTGGCCGCGGAGGGCCTGGATCTGGGCATTGTCTACATCGCGCCGCCGCATGACCCGGCCGTACTGGAGCCGCTGGCCGAGGCGATCCGAGATTCAGGACTGGCTGCATAGGCGGTTAGCAACAATTTCCAGGTCTCGGTGTCGAGAACCTCAGGTAACAAATTGATCACTTTGAGCAAACGCCGACCGCATTCTACAGACCGCCGGAGTCAACACTTATACACCGAAGCGAAGCAGTTCCTCCGCAGTCACCAAGCGCTCGAGCCTGGCGGGGAATTCCCGGCTCTTGACCGGGTGTCGGAACCATGACCAGGCGATTCGGCCGACCCGCGACCGACTCATCGGATTGATATACACGGTGCTCACTCCTGCGATTGATCAACGTGGCCGAGCACCACGCCCCCGCGGCGCCCTATATCGAGCAATTAGACACCCTATAGCTGGCAAACAGTGTAAGACTCGCCGAGTAATTTATCAAATGTTGCTGGCGTGACGACAGTGACTAGCGTTGCGGAGCGGCCGTGGGCATGATCGGCGCGGGCAGAGCGCTGTGACCCATCAGGAATTGGTCCACGCCGGCCGCGGCCGCACGGCCTTCGGCGATTGCCCAGACGATCAACGACTGGCCGCGACCCATGTCGCCCGCAACGAAGACACCCGGCACCGAGCTCTCGAAGTTGTTGCCGCGCGCGACATTACCGCGATCGGTGAACTCGACGCCCAAGTCAGTCAGCAAGCCCGGCTTCTCCGGTCCGACGAATCCCATTGCCAGCAAGACCAAATTGGCTTCGATTTCGAAATCGGTGCCCCCAGTCTTGACGAACTTGCCGTCCTGCATCGTCACCTCGTGCACTTTCAGCGCAGCGACGTGACCGTCACGGCCGACGAACTCCTCGGTGTTGACCGAGAACACCCGTTCCCCGCCTTCTTCGTGTGCCCCGGACACCCGGAACATCAGCTCGTAGGTCGGCCATGGCGTGGACGGGGCGCGGGTGTCCGGCGGGCGCGGCATGATCTCGAACTGGTGCACGCTGACCGCACCCTGACGATGCACGGTGCCCAGGCAGTCGGCGCCGGTGTCACCGCCGCCGATGATGATGACCTTCTTACCCTTGGCGGTGATCGGCGGCTCGCCGTCGGGGCCGAGGACATCGTCGCCCTCCTGCACCCGGTTGGACCAGGGCAGGTATTCCATCGCCTGGTGGATACCCTCGAGTTCGCGACCGGTGATCGGCAGATCGCGCCAGGCGGTCGCGCCGCCGGCTAGAACCACCGCGTCGAACTCGGCGCGCAACTGCTCGGCGGTGATGTCGACACCAACGTTGACGCCGGCGCGGAATTCGGTCCCTTCGGCCCGCATCTGCGCCAACCGGCGGTCCAGGTGACGCTTTTCCATCTTGAACTCGGGAATGCCATAGCGCAGCAGGCCGCCGATGCGGTCGTCGCGCTCGAAGACCGTCACGCTGTGCCCGGCCCGGGTGAGTTGCTGTGCGGCGGCCAGACCGGCCGGGCCCGACCCCACCACCGCGACCGTTTTGCCGGTCAGCTGATCCGGCGGCAGCGGCACCACCCAACCTTCATCGAAGGCGTTGTCGATGGTCTCCAGCTCAATCTGCTTGATTGTCACCGGGTCCTGGTTGATCCCGAGCACACATGACGATTCGCACGGCGCCGGGCAGAGTCGGCCGGTGAAGTCCGGAAAGTTGTTGGTGGCGTGCAGGCGTTCGATCGCGTCGCGCCAACGACCGGTGCGGACCAGGTCGTTCCATTCCGGTATCAGGTTGCCCAGCGGACAACCGTTGTGGCAGAACGGGATCCCGCAGTCCATGCAACGAGTGGCCTGGTGCTGCAGCGTCTCATGCGGAAAGTCTTCGTAGACCTCATGCCAGTCGCGCAGCCGCAGTGCCACTGGTCGGCGTTTCGGTGTCTCGCGATGGGTGTACTTCAGGAAGCCCTTCGGATCAGCCACTGGCTGCCGCCATGATCGCTACGTCGGGGTCGGCGCCGCTGCGTTCGGCCTCGGTGATCGCCTCCAGCACCCGCTTGTAATCGCGGGGCATCACCTTGACGAAGCACCGTTGCTGGCCTGTCCAGTCGGTCAAGATGCGCAGTCCGACCGCGGAGTCGGTGGCATCGACGTGCGCCTGAATCATGCCGTGCAGCCAGTCCAGGTCGTCACCGTCAGGGGCCTCCAGTTCCACCATTTCCGAGTTGAGGTTGTCCGGCAATGCATCCTCCGGGTCGTAGACAAAGGCGATGCCGCCGGACATGCCCGCTGCGAAGTTGCGGCCGGTGCGACCAAGAATCACCACCCTGCCGCCAGTCATGTATTCACAGCCGTGATCGCCGACTCCTTCGACTACTGCGTGGGCGCCGGAGTTACGAACCGCGAACCGCTCACCGACCACCCCGCGCAGGAATGCCTGACCGCTGGTGGCGCCGAACAGAATCACGTTGCCGCCGATGATGTTGTCCTCGGCGACGTAGTCTGGTGGCGCGTTGTCGGGTGGCCGCACCACGATCCGACCCCCGGACAATCCCTTGCCTACGTAGTCGTTGGCGTCGCCGTACACCCGCAGCGTGATGCCCGTGGGTACGAACGCGCCGAAGCTGTTACCAGCCGAACCGTCGAACGTGATGTCGATGGTGCCGTCTGGCAACCCTTGGCCGCCATAGGCTTTCGTCACCTCGTGGCCGAGCATGGTGCCAACAGTTCGGTTGACGTTGGCGATCGTGGTGGAGAATCGGACGGGTTTCCCGGAGTCCAGCGCCTCGCGGCTCATCACGATCAACTGTTGGTCCAGCGCCTTGTCCAGGCCATGGTCCTGGCTGGAACTGCAGTACAAATCCTGATTCATGAACGCTGATTCCGGCTCGAGCAGCACCGGTGTCAAGTCGAGCTTGTGCGCCTTCCAGTGCGCGCGGGCCAAGGTGGTGTCCAGCGACCCGACTTGGCCCACAGCCTCGTTGAGAGTGCGGAAACCGAGCTGTGCCATGTACTCGCGGACCTCTTCGGCGACAAACAGGAAGAAGTTCTCCACGAACTCGGGCTTTCCGGTGAACCGCTCCCGCAGCACCGGGTTCTGGGTGGCCACCCCAACCGGGCAGGTGTCGAGGTGACACACCCGCATCATGATGCAGCCGGACACCACCAGCGGGGCGGTGGCGAAGCCGAATTCCTCGGCACCGAGCAGCGCCGCGATCATCACGTCGCGCCCGGTTTTGAGCTGACCATCGACCTGGACCACGATCCGGTCGCGCAACCCGTTGAGTAGCAACGTCTGCTGGGTTTCGGCCAGCCCGAGCTCCCACGGCGCCCCCGCGTGCTTCATCGACGTGAGTGGTGTGGCCCCGGTGCCACCGTCGTGCCCGGAGATCAACACGACGTCGGCGTGCGCCTTGGAGACGCCGGCAGCCACCGTGCCGACCCCGTTCTCGGAGACCAGCTTGACGTGGATGCGCGCCGACGGGTTGGCGTTCTTCAGGTCGTGGATCAGCTGGGCCAGATCCTCGATCGAGTAGATGTCGTGGTGCGGGGGTGGTGAGATCAACCCCACGCCGGGGGTGGAGTGCCGCACCTCGGCGATCCACGGATACACCTTGCCACCCGGAAGTTGGCCGCCCTCACCGGGTTTGGCGCCCTGAGCCATCTTGATCTGGAGGTCAGAGCAGTTGGTCAGGTAGTGCGAGGTGACGCCGAACCTGGCCGACGCGACCTGCTTGATGGCACTGCGCCGCCAATCGCCGTTGGGGTCACGGTCGAAACGGCTGACGTGCTCACCGCCCTCGCCGCAGTTCGACCGGCCACCCAGCCGGTTCATCGCGATAGCCAGTGTTTCGTGCGCCTCGGCGGAGATCGAGCCGTAGCTCATCGCGCCGGTGGCAAAGTGTTTGACGATCTCACTGGCCGGCTCGACCTCATCGAGTGGGATCGGCGGGCGGACCCCCTCGCGGAACTTCAGCAGGCCGCGCAACGACGCCATCCGCTCGCTCTGGTCGTCGACCAGCCTGCTGTAATCCTTGAAGATCTTGTACTGGCCGGTGCGGGTGGAGTGCTGCAGCTTGAAGACGGTCTCCGGGTTGAACAGATGGTATTCGCCCTCACGGCGCCACTGGTATTCGCCGCCCACCTCGAGTTCGCGGTGTGCTCGCTCGTCGGGCCGATCCAAAAATGCCAGCTCATGGCGGGCCGCGACGTCGGCGGCAATGTCGGCGAGGGTGATTCCGCCAGTGGGGCAGGTCAATCCGGTGAAGTACTCGTCGAGAAGCTCCTCGGAGATGCCGACGGCCTGCATCAGTTGGGAACCGGTGTAGGACGCCAACGTCGAGATGCCCATCTTGGACATCACCTTCAGCACGCCCTTGCCGGCGGCCTTGATGTAGTTCTGCAGCGCGGTCTCGCGATCGAGTCCCTGGAGCACGCCACGGTCCAGCATGACCTCGATCGATTCGAACACTATGTACGGGTTGATCGCCGCCGCACCGAACGCCAACAGCGCTGCCATGTGGTGGACCTCGCGGGCATCGCCGGATTCGGCCACCAGCCCGACCTTGGTGCGGCTGCGTTCGCGTACCAGGTGATGGTGCACCGCGGAGACCGCCAGCAGCGACGGGATCGGGGCCATCTTCTCGTCGGACTCCCGATCGGACAGGATGATGATCCGCGCGCCGTCGGCGATCGCCGCCGAGGCTTGCGCACGCACCTCGTCGAGCGCCGCCTTCAGACCGGCGCCATTCTCGGCGACCGGGTACAGACAGCGAATCACCTTCGACCGCAAACCGTGCCGGCGACCGTTGACCTCGACGTCGGGGTCGAGATTGATCAGCTTAGCCAGTTCGTGGTTGCGCAGAATCGGCTGCGGCAAGACGATTTGGCGACAGGAATCCTCATTCGGGTTGAGCAGGTCGCCTTCTCCGCCGGTGGTGCCCTGCAGGCTGGTCACCACCTCTTCGCGGATGGCGTCCAGCGGCGGGTTGGTCACCTGTGCGAACAACTGCTGGAAATAGTCGAACAGCATCCGCGGCCGCTGGGAGAGCACCGCAACCGGTGTATCGGTTCCCATCGAGCCGATCGGCTCGGCGCCGTTGCGCACCATCGGCGCCACCAACAGGTTGAGCTCTTCGTAGGTGTATCCGAAAACCAGCTGCCGCAACACAACCCGATAGTGCGGCATCCGGACATAGTTGCCCTGGGGCAGCTCGGCCAGCGGAATCAGCCCGTTGTCCAGCCACTGCTGATAGGGGTGTTCGGCGGCCAGCTCGGCCTTGATCTCCTCGTCGGACACGATGCGTCCTTGCGTGGTATCGACCAGGAACATCCGGCCGGGCTGCAGCCGCATCCGGCGCACCACCGTCGACGGGTCGAGGTCAAGCACGCCGACCTCGGAGGCCATCACCACCAGACCGTCGGCGGTGACCCAAATCCGTGACGGGCGTAGCCCATTGCGGTCCAGCACGGCGCCCACCACCGCGCCGTCAGTGAACGTCATCGACGCCGGTCCGTCCCACGGCTCCATCAGCGAGGCGTGATATTGGTAGAACGCCCGCCGGGCCGGATCCATCGACTCGTGGCGCTCCCATGCCTCGGGGATCATCATCAGCACCGCGTGGGCCAGGCTGCGCCCGCCTAGGTGTAGCAGTTCGAGCGCCTCATCGAAGCGTGCGGTGTCTGAGGCACCAGGGGTGCAGATCGGGAAAAGCTTGTCGACGTCGTCGTAAGAGCCGAAGACATCGGTCCTCATCAACGCCTCCCGGGCCCGCATCCAGTTCTCGTTA
>NZ_DASPSP010000048.1:0-3065 GCF_035623875.1 Mycobacterium sp.
AGCTTGCCGTCGACACGGAAATAAGCCAACGGCGACAGTCGCGGCTGTCCGGATTTGGCTCCTGTTGTGCTCAGCAGCAGCAGGTGGGCACCTTCGAATGGACCGCCGACCTTGCCGTCGTTGGCCCGGAATTCGTCGGTGATGGTCTTGTTGAACGCTTCGATCGTTTCGGCGTCCGGGATCTCCTGGGTCATACGCGCCACTCCTCCTCATCGCTTGGCTCTGCGTCGCCGCCAACGGGCGTCATGCCCCGTCAACCTCGCCGGGTCGGCCGTCTATTCCGCTGTGTGTCGCCGAGATCGACGCCAGCGCAGAAACGCCGGCCACACGTCGCTCTAGCGTCGATCTCGGCGCGACTCAGGCACGACGTCGATTCCCGACTCCTTGCGCTGTTGGGCGGTGATCGGCGCCGGAGCGTCGGTCAGCGGGTCGACGCCGCCGCCAGACTTCGGGAACGCGATGACCTCGCGGATGGAGTCCGTCCCGGCCAGCAGCGCGACGATCCGGTCCCAGCCGAACGCGATCCCGCCGTGCGGCGGCGCGCCGAATGTGAACGCGTCCAGCAAGAAACCGAACTTCTCCTGCGCCTCCGCGGCGCCGATACCCATCATCGCGAACACCCGTTCCTGAATGTCGCGGCGGTGGATACGGATTGAGCCGCCACCGATCTCGTTGCCGTTGCAGACGATGTCATAGCCGTCTGCCAGCGCGCTGCCCGGATCGGTGTCGAAGGTGGCCTCCGATTCTGGCTTCGGCGCGGTGAACGCGTGATGCGCCGCGGTCCACGCACCCGCACCCACCGCGACCTCACCAGCGGCGGTGGCTTCATCGGCCGGTTCGAACAGCGGGAAATCCACCACCCAGGTGAACGCCCACGCGTCCGGGTCGATCAGGTTGAGCCGGTGAGCGATCTCCCCGCGGGCGGCGCCCAGCAGGGCGCGGGACGCCTTGGCCGGCCCCGCAGAAAAGAAGATGCAGTCACCAGGCTGGGCGCCGACGTGTGCCGCCAAACCCGCGCGTTCGTCGTCGGACAGATTCTTGGCGACCGGACCGCTCAGCGTGCCGTCCTCACCGACCAGCACATACGCCAGACCCCTGTGGCCGCGCTGCTTGGCCCAGTCCTGCCAGCCGTCCAGTGTGCGGCGCGGCTGCGACGCCCCTCCCGTCATCACCACCGCACCCACATACGGCGCCTGGAACACCCGAAACATAGTGTCCTTGAAGAAGTCTGTGCACTCGACCAGCTCTAGCCCGAATCGCAGGTCGGGCTTGTCCGAGCCGAACCGTCGCATCGCTTCCGCGTGGCTGATCCGCGGCAACGGCAGCGGCAAGTCGTAGCCGATCAATGCCCATACCGCCTTGACCACCTGCTCGGAGATCGCGATGACGTCGTCGGCGTCGACGAAGCTCATCTCCAAGTCGAGCTGGGTGAATTCCGGCTGCCGGTCGGCGCGGAAGTCCTCGTCGCGGTAGCACCGGGCGATCTGGTAGTAGCGCTCCATGCCGGCGACCATCAGCAGCTGCTTGAACAGCTGCGGGCTTTGCGGCAACGCGTAGAACGAGCCGGGCTGCAGCCGGGCGGGCACCAGGAAGTCGCGGGCGCCTTCCGGTGTCGAGCGCGTCATCGTCGGGGTCTCGATCTCGACGAAGTCATGCGCGGCCAGCACCTCGCGCGCGGCAGCATTTACCTTGGACCGCAACCGAATTGCCCCACCGGGGCCGTCGCGCCGCAAGTCGAGATAGCGATAACGCAGCCGGGTCTCCTCGCCGGCCGGCTCGTCGAGCTGAAACGGCAGCGGTGCGCACTCCCCCAGCACCGTCAAGGACGTTGCGTTGACTTCGATTTCGCCGGTGGCGATCTCGGGGTTGGCGTTGCCCTCCGGCCGGATCTCGACGACACCCTCGACGGCGATGCAGAACTCGGCGCGCAGGTGGTGGGCCTGGGCCAGCACATCGGCGGCGCGAAACACCACCTGGGACACCCCCGACGCATCGCGCAGGTCGATGAAGATCACCCCGCCGTGGTCGCGCCGTCGCGCCACCCATCCTGCCAGCGTCACCTTTTGGCCCGCATCCGCGGCGCGCAACGATCCGGAGGCGTGACTGCGTAGCACGACAGCACAGTCTAGAGGCGGTAATTTCAAGGGTCGTCATGGATATTGCAATTGTCGGTCCGGGCGCCGTCGGTACAACGGTCGCCGGGTACCTATACGCCGCCGGTCACTCGATTCTGGTATGTGGGCGGACACCGCGATCACAGATCGAACTACGGCCCGACGGGGCCGATCCGATCGTGGTGCCCGGGCCCGTACACACCGATCCCGCCGAGATCACCGGGCCGGTCGGGGTGGTCTTGCTGGCGATCAAGGCCACCCAGAACGACGACGGCGGTCGCTGGCTGGCGCGGCTGTGCGATGAGCAGACCATCGTCGTCGTGCTGCAAAACGGTGTCGAGCAGATCGAGCAGGTCCAGCCGCATTGCCCGTCATCGACGGTGATACCCGGCATCGTCTGGTACAGCGCCGAGACTCAGCCCGAAGGATGGGTACGGCTGCGCACGGAAGCCCGGCTGGTGCTGCCAACCGGGCCCGCCGCGGCCAAGATCGCGGATTTGTTGAACGGCGCCGGGTGCACGGTGGAGTGCGACCCGGACTTCACCACTGCGGCCTGGCGCAAGCTGCTGGCGAACGCGCTGGCCGGCCTAATGGTGCTGACCGGGCGACGGTTAGGGATGTTCCGCCGCGACGACGTGGCCGCGATGTCGCGCCGATACGTCGCCGAATGCGCGGCGGTCGCCCGCGCCGAGGGCGCCGACCTCGGTGACGGCGTCGTCGACGAGCTGGTCGGCATATTCCGTCAGGCGCCGGCCGATATGGGTACCTCGATGCTGGCCGACCGGGAGGCCGGTCGGCCGCTGGAGTGGGACATCCGCAACGAGGTGATCATCCGCAAGGCGCGCACCCACGGCATCGCGACGCCGATCAGCGACGTCCTGGTGCCGCTATTTGCCGCCGCCAGTGACGGCCCGGGTTAGCGGGTCAACTGTCAGAACCCAAAGCTTATGA
>NZ_DASPSP010000074.1:0-21138 GCF_035623875.1 Mycobacterium sp.
TGGATGAGAATAGACTCGCGCACCGCTCCCTGCCGCTGCTAGAGCTGGGTGTTTGCAAGTGTTCACCCGGCGGCAACAACTGTTCATCTGCTGTAACGGCTGAGTAACAACGAGCTCCCCACGAAGGTCGGTCAGCGCCCCTAAGCTGCCCATGACCTGCGCGAATTCAATAATCTCAGTCAGGCAACGGTCTTGGCTTCGGTAGCGGCCTAGCGGCGCGTCGCCCAATGCGGCAAGAGCCCCGAACGTGGGAAGCATAAAAATCTAGCCGCGGATAACGTCAACACCGCGTTAGTTACACGTGCGTTCAGCAAGGCTTTGGCTCGCCTGTGCAACCGCGCGCCTGGTCGGCTTGCCGCCAACCGGCCACTGAACTTTCGGTGACCAAACGCTGATAGGTTCATGCGCGAAAGCCCTATCGCGACAACGCTGTGCCACCCGCACATTCTCGGCGGTGAGACCGACGGCCGGCTGTGGATCTCGATGGACTATGTCAACGGCACCACCGCCGCGCAACTCATCGCCAACCGTTTCCCGACCGGGATGCCCGCCGGTCAGGTGCTGGCCACCGTCACGGCCGTCGCCGATGCGCTCGACTACGCCCACAGCCGGGGCATGCTGCACCGAACGTCAAACCGGGAAATATTCTGTTCACCAGTCCAGCCGACGGTGAACAGCGAATACTCCTGACCGACTTCGGGATAGCCCGGCAGCTCGGTGACCCCGACGGACCCTCGGCGCCGGAGCTCACCGGTGAAACGGTGGCCTATGCCGCACCCGAACAGTTGCTGGGCTCCGACATCGACGGACGCGCCGACCAGCATGTGCTCGCGGCCAAGTACCCGCTCGCCAAGCCGACGCACCGAGCCACAGCGCCGGGGCCTGGAGTGGTGATCGCAGTCCCGAGGCATACCTGACCGTCGTCGACTACCCCGAAGACGACGTGCACGAGGCTTAGCCCCGAACGGGTGAGCCGGCGGCATCCGGCGTCTTCCCGGCGTGGGCCAAAACGGTGCGGCGCCTCGCCCAGCATCACGCCGCGACCGGAGAGCAGGTCGCCGATGACGGGTCCACCGCACCGGCGGCGATCCAGCGCCGCCGGTGGCCCTGGGTTGTTGGGCTGAGCAGCGCGGCGGCCGCGCTATGCGTCGGCCTGCGTTGCTATCGGAACCATGCTGGACGATAACGACCACCAGAATCTGAGCCCGACAGGCGGCGATATGCCCCTCGTGCTGGATTTCCGCGACGGCGTATGGCAGTCGCGACCTGACAAGGTGCTGTTCGCCTGCCTGGGACCGGATGGAGCGCCGGCCAAACAAACCACCACGCAGGCGATTCGGTTGCAGCAATTACACGGTGCGCTGCGCGGCACAATGACCGTTACAGTCAACACCAACGAGTGCAGCCAAGAAGGCGCGACGATCGAAATCCCGGCTGTGGCCGCGCACGTCGGCGAGGTACCTCCGGGAGTTCAGGTGCCCAGCGCGCCGCCGATCGCCCCACCTTCGCCCACTACGACGAGGCCGACCCGCTGATTGCCGGCTCGGTGCTGCTGGTCAGCCGAATTGCAGCGGCAAACTCTTCAGCGCGAAAGTCTTGCTGGGAAAACGGATTTCGGGCTCGTAGCCGGGAGCCAGCTCGAACTCGGGAATTCTCTTGAGCCATTCGTCGACGATCACCGTCAGCTCCATACGCCCTAGATGAGAACCCAGGCAGCGGTGGGGTCCGCCGCCGAATCCCCAGTGCCGGTGTACCTTACCGTCCATGACCAGCTCGTCGGTGGAGATCGCGTCGCTGCCATCCCGGTTGATCGCGGCCATGCATAAGTGCACCGACGAGCCCTTGGGCAAGGTCATGCCACCGACGACAACGGTCTCGGTGAGGACTCGCGGCGCCACGGGCGCCGACGGCTCCAGCCGGACGATCTCTTCGATGAAGACCCGGATCTGCTTGGGGTTGTCGCGCAGCATTTTGCGCAGTTCCGGTCTACGGGCCAGTTCCAGCAGCGAGAAGCCAATCGCCGCGGTCACGGTGTCCAGCCCGGCCAAGATCAAAAGGTGGCTCATGCCCAGCAGCTCGAGATCTGTGAAATCGCCGTCACTGGCCATCACCCGCGACAACATGTCCGAACCCGGGTTTTGCCGGCGCTGCGCGATCATGTCCGTGAGGTATTCGTACAGGTCGCGCGCCGGGGCGGCGAGGTCGGCCTCGGTGACATAGGGCTTGTCGGCGATCACGGCGTCTTTCCAGGCGATCAGGCGGTCGCGGTCTTCCAGCGGCAGACCGTAGAGGTCGAGGAACACCTGGAAGGGATACAGGCTCGCCAGGTCTTTCATCACCTCGCACTCGCCTCGGTCGGCGAGGGCGCCGATCATGTCGGCGGCATGCCGCTGAAGCACCGGCCGCGACTTGCTTAATCCGTGCGGGCTGAAGAACGGCTGCAGGATTTTGCGGTACCGGGTGTGTTCTGGCGGGTCGAACGCCAGTGGGACCACGGGTATCGGACTGCCCGGGGGTTGAAGCGCCAGTCGTGATGAGAAGACCTTGGGATTGCGCAACGCTGCCAGCACGTCCTCGCGGCGGGTGATGTAGTAGTAGCCGTTCATGTACACCACCGGCCCGGCGTCGCGCAGAACCTTCCACCCGACACCACGGTCGGCGGTCATCGGCAAGCTGTAGTAGTCGAGCCGCGGCAGATGAAAGCCCCCGAACAGGCTTTCGTTAAGGGTGCTCATACGCCGTTCTTCCGGTTGTTCGTTGTCTCGTTTGCATCGTAGGTGCTCGCGGGTCCTCAGTCGGGCGATGGGCCGACGGGCATAGTGTCTTCTAGAATCGGCAGGTGTCCGATCGAGGGAGGACAGCCCGTTGAAGGTTCGTGTCGAGCAGTCGAAATGCGTTGGGCACGCGCAGTGCTACGCGGTCGACCCGGAACTATTTCCCATCGACGAGTCCGGCTACTCCATCCTCGAAGAACATGAGGTTCGGCCCGAGGACGAGCAGGCGACTCGTGACGGCGTCGCAGCCTGCCCGGAGATGGCGTTGATCCTGGAAGAGGACTAGACGGCAATCAGGTTTGGCGACCGGTTAATTCGCGCCGATTACCGGTCCGATTCCGGGAGCGGATGCGGGAAGCGGCCCCGCAACGCCTGAAGCAGACACTGGACTTCGTCGATGCGCGCGCGTATCTGCATCAGATCCCACGACGGCGCTGAGCTGTCCAGGTCGGATTGTTGATCCGCCGCCCCCGCCATGCGGTGCGCTAATTCCTGTAACTCGGCGGACTCGGCCTGTAGCAGCCCCTCGAACACCCGCGCCTGAGCTACCTCAGCAGGGTTCACCACGCGCGGCACCATGCTGGCGGCTCCGATCGTCCGGCGACCGCTGACGGTTTTCGGGAGCACACGGGCGTCGCTGACTGTCGAGTATTCCGCACGTGCAACCCAGCGCCCCCGGCTATTTCGGGGCCTCCGTGACAACGCCAGAGAAACAGCTGCGTTAGCGGGTTGCACCATATGTCACTCCTGCCCCATTCCCCAATTATGTCACTCCTGCCCCAGTCCCCAATTGTTCACCCAGCGGCAACCTACTCCCTCACTTCCATATGTCGCGTGCTCTTCGGGAGATATGCCAACTGTTCATGTTCGGGCCACGGATGCGAAACCCTCGACGCCGGGGATTTACCTCGGCCCGGCTGGAAGGTGAGGGGAGCGTTAACGCAGTTCGCGCTCGGGCCTATCAAGCGCCCGAGCGCGAACACACCTCAACAACGAACCGCAGCGCCGATGACGATGCGTCGCGCGTGGCTGTCCAGCCTGGTGTCTACCCGGCAAACGGTGGGCGGGACATCACTGTCGGTTTAACCCCGTACCGGGGACCGGCTCCGGCACCGTGCCCGCCGGCGCCCGCACCGGCTAGTGGCATACCGCCTAGCAGGTTTCCGCCGCCGCCGCCTTCCTGGATAGCGCTGACGGTGCTGACGGGAATCGGGGCGTGTGGGGTCTCCAGCGGCGCGCTACCGACCCACGACGACGGCACAGCCAACTTGCCGACCGCGCCGGCGTTGCCCAGGCCGGCGGCCACTCCTCCTGGCCCGAGAGCACCGGCAGGGCCGCCGCCCAGCGCACCTAAGCCGCCGGGCACCGCGGGGACAGCCGCCGGCGCGGCGCCGCCGGTTATGACTCCCAGGGTCTTCGCCATCTGAACGCCGAAGTTGCCCATACCAACGCTGAAGTAAGGCAGACCCTCGGTGTTGTAGTAGAAGCTCGCGTACGGCGCATATTGGGTTACTAACGCCGAGAGGTTAGTGGGCACCGCGGTCGTCCCGAAGATGAAGGACCAAAGCGTCCCCTCGATCGACGACGGAGCTCCGAAGGCGTTTTGGAAGCCCGTGGGCGTCAGGAACGATTGAATGTTGCTCGGCAGCAACGAGATCAGCTCTTGCAGGATCGTCTGGGAGCTGGTGGCGGCCGAGTTGCCGGTGGCCGAGCTGACCGCGGCGGCTTGAGTGGCCGTCCCCGCGGCGTTAGTTGTCGCCGCCGGCGAGGCGAAGGGCGTCACCTGGGCGGCAGCCGCTGACTGACCCGCGTAGGCGTACATCGCCGCGGAGTCCTGGGCCCACATCTCACCGTATTGCGACTCGAGCTGCGCGATCAATGGGGTGTACTGACCGAAGACGTTGGCCTGCACTGCCGCGGCGGTCTCAGCACGGTTGGCCGCCACCAGCGGGGGTGGCACCGTCGCTGCGAACGCCTGCTCGTAGGCGGCAGCCGCCGACCTCGCCTGGGTGGCCGCTTGCTCGGCTTGAGCGGCGGTGGTGCTCATCCACGACACGTACGGCTGCGCGGCGCTGGCCATCGACGCCGATGCGGGCCCCATCCACTCGTCACTGGCCAGCTGCGTGATCACCTTGTCGTAGCCAGTCGCGGCCGAACTCAGCTCGGCGGCAAGCCCATTCCAGGCCGATGCGGCGGCCTGCAGCGACGCCGAACCCGGGCCGGTGTACATACGGGCCGAGTTGATCTCGGGCGGTAGCGCCCCAAAATCCACCACTAGACTCTTCTCCCCTAGCCGGCCGCAGCCGCGTTGGCGGCCTCGGTGGCGGCATACGAACCGGCGCTGGTGCCCAGCGTGTTCACGAACATCTCGTGAATCGCCGCGGCCTGGGCGCTGACCGCCTGGTACAGCTGGGCATGTGCGACGAACTGCGCCGCCGTCAGCGCCGAAACCTCGTCGGCGGCAGCGGGAACCACCCCTGTCATGGGGGCCGCCGCGGCGGCATTCTGGGCGTTCAGCGCCGAGCCGATCCCCTGCAAGCTGCCGGCCGCTGCCGACAATGCCTCCGGCTGCGTGGTCACGAATGACATCCGGTTTTCCTCCTCAATAACCGTGAGCTTTTAGGTCCTTCGGGCAGCAGAAGGCCCGCCTGACAAGAGGTTAGATGGTCACGGTTGGACAACGACCTGACGAAGCCAACTGTTCACGCCTGGATGACCACTGTTCATCCGCCGGCATCAGATGTTCATCATGAGTTTGGTTGCCCATCCGGGCTGCAGCGATGTGGATTGATGCATCGATCCCGCCGAAGGTCACTGAGGCACAGGCGATCCGCAGGTTGAAACGGTTTGTTCGTCCGTGTCGGGCAGAAAGTCTCGTCGTCGATTTCACATGACGATTGGGCTTGCACCTGAACTGTGCACTCATCTCGCAGAAATGACGCCGCAAAATGCAACGTTTCAGGGGCTCTTCGTAATTCAGCAGTGCGGCGCCGGCTGCTGCGGCGCACCATGGTAGGAGAAGATTCAGCGCTGGTTGCTGTTGTTGGTGGCGCTGGCCGAGGTGGAGACTGGTCACGTTCGTCGTGGTCGATCCCGATGCACTCAGTGGTGTTTGCGAGCCTGTAATTCAGCATGGTGACGGAGGGCGTCCACGGGAACCGTCGATTGGTGCCATCGAGCCCGAGCGTCAGACTTTTTGAATCTCCCCTGCCCTCCCCACAACGGACACGGCAGGCGTGCGCGTGAGATGGGAGAAAAGCGCGCGGAAGTGGTTCACGCCGTTGTGCCGGGCTGGATATCTCGAAGAAGGACGCCAGGGTGTGCGTGCGGGTCGCCGGTGCTGGGCGGCGCAAGACCGTTGAGACGGTGACGACGTGGAGCTCGATGACGAGCCAGATCCTGGCATTGCGTGAGCATCTGATCGCCGAGCGAGCGGTAATTCGGAGTCATGTAATGGCTGGTGCTTGAGGGGATAACGGCCCGCCGCAGTTCGGTTGCAGGTTGACTGCGTAGGGTACTCAGGCCGTGCGCATCACACGACTGACGCGGCTATCCGGCGGATGGCGGGCGGGGCATAACGGGGTGGCGGAATCCGTAGCGGACAACGTAGCCGCCGCTGCGACGGCCTAAAGCACCACCATTCGCCATTGGTACACCGTTGAGCAGAGCATTCGAGCTCGGTGCAACGCCGGGGCGGACGCTGCTGACCAACTGGGCCTCTTCCATCTCAGCAGGTGTCGCCCCGGGCCAATTCGCGGGTACCGACAGCCGGCCGAGCGTGCCGGCCTGGCCCACACCTGCCGACACCGGTGCACCACCGTTGCCCAGCCCCAGACCGGGAAATTGCGGCCACCACGCACCACGGGTACCGGCCGCCGCCGGCAACGTCACCGGCGCCGCCCCTCCGGCAAAGCTTGGGGCGCCCGGAGGGAACGTCGTCTGCTGGGCCATGCTCATGCTGAAGCTTGCGATACCCACCCCGAAGTAGGCCTGAAGGGTTTGCTTGAGGACTGTGTTGATATTTGCATTCGTCAGGCCGAGACCGTACGCGAGGCTGGGAAAGGCGTTGTAAGTGTTTAGGATCAGCTCCCAAATCCAGGCGAAGGGTCCGCTGGCTGCGGTGGGGGTCGCCGCCGATGTGGTCGTCGCGCTCGTTGCGGTGGATGTGGTCGTGGCGGTCGTGGTGGAGGCTGTGGTTTGTGCGGAGGTGCTCGGCGCCGCCGCGACGGCGTTTTGGGCCACCGTCGCGGCTTGGGCAACCGCGTTGGATTGGCTGCTGGCCGCGTCCTGGTTGGTGGTTTGTGGCGGGGCGGCGAACGGTGTCACCTGTGCGGCGACCGCCGAGGCGACGGCGTAGCCGTACATGGCGGCGGCGTCTTGGGCCCACATCTCGGCGTATAGGACTTCGGTGGCCGCGATGGCGGGGGTGTTCTGACCGAAGAAGTTGGTGGCGATCAATGACGTCAACAGCACGCGGTTGGCCGCGATCACCGGTGGGGGCACCGTCATCGCGAACGCCGCCTCGTAGGCGGCGACGGCGGCGCGGGCCTGGTTGGCGGTTTCCTCGGCTTGTGCGGCGGTGGTGCTCAGCCAGTTCACATACGGCATGACCGCGGCCGTCATCGCCACCGACGTGGGGCCGATCCACGGATCGCCCGTCAGCTCGCTGATCGTCGACCCGTAATCGGCGGATGCCGAACCTAGTTCGGCTGCCAGCCCGTCCCAGGCCTCCGCAGCAGCCAACAACGGCCCCGGTCCAGGACCCGAATACATCCGACCCGAGTTGATCTCCGGTGGTAACAGCCCGAAATCCAGCACTAGACCCCTCCGTCAGGAAGCCAGGGCGGCAACGGTCGGCAGCAACCGATATCGGCCCCACAGCGTTGTCGTGAACTGCTCAGCGATCGGCAAGCCCCGGTCGTTACTCGCCTGGTGTCGACGTGGGAAGCACGGTATATGGTCACAGACGAAATGCGCTTTCTTTCCTCGGTAACCCTCAGCGTCAACAACTTTGAGTACGGATGCTCGTCACTGAAGCAGTCGCTCACCTGCGACAGTAGATGGCCGGAAAGGCCCCAGCCGCTGCCTACGCCGACTATTCATTCCCAGACGACCACTGTTCATCCGCGGATAACTGCCGTTCATCTGCGGTTGGGCTGGCTGTGGCCCGGCGGATGCGCCTCGTCGGCCGGCCGCCGACGCTAACGGGATCACGGTGGACCCCAGATCGAACCGGCTTGGAGCGGCCGAGCCCGTCGCCTCCGGCCAGGTTGGTCACCGGCATCATCGGCGGCATTGCCGTCGACGCACCCGCATGCGCTGCCGGAAGCCCAACCCGTTGGGCCGTCCTCAACTCATTGGCCGCGGTGCTGACGGCTCGGGCAGCGTTAGCCGTTGTCGTGAATCGTCGCCCTCTGATGCTTCTGGGCCTGCGTGGCCGTCAGCGCGGTCGCCGCGACCTGGACGAACACGCCGGTGTCCTCGGCCATCAGCAGACCACGGCCGCGTGGTAGCGGGCCGCCCTTCATCTTGCCGCGGATGAAGCCCTCATCGGGGTCGGCGTCCATCACCAGCAGCGGGGCGTTGGCCTGGGCCAGTGCCCGCAGCATCGGGTCGCTGCCCGCCGACGACCATCCACCGAAGGTACGGGTGACGATCACGTGCAAGCCGACATCTGCTGCCCTGGTCACCCACGGCGCGGCCTTGTGCAGCGGCGAATCGAAGCCAGGCGGCAGCTGCTGCACATCGTCGATGATCAGGAAGATCTCCGGCCCGCTCCACCAAGCCCGCGACAGCAGCTCTTCGGCCGACAGTCCCGGCGGTGGCTCGCGCCGAGCCAGCACGGCGCCCAGCTCGTCCATCATCGCCGCGACGCCGTCGAGGTTGTAGGCGAACTTCTCGACGTAATCGGTGCCCAGCGTGGTCAGCAGCTGACGACGCGGGTCGACCAGCCACACCTGCGCCGAGGGTCGCGATGTCGGTCGCGCGATGCTGGCTCCCGGCTCGTAGACCCGGCCGATCTCGGACATGATGGTGGCCAGCGTCGTGGTGCGGCCACACTCGCGCCGGCCCGTCACCATCAGGTGCGCGTTCTCGGCGAAGTTGAGGTACACCGGCTGCAGGTCCAATTCGTTGATGGCCCAAGCGATTCCGCCAGCGCCAACGTTGGGGCGCCGATCGGCCGCAGCCAGCTCGTGCACCTGCTCGAGCCCGAATCGGGCGGGCAGCCTGCGCACTGGGGGCGCGTGGCCGACCGCCACCCGGTTGATCGCCGCTGCGACACTGTCGGACGCGAAAACGTTGTCTTGCGTGCTGGCCAGTGCTGGCCTAGCCACCAGCGTGTGCAGACCCGATTGCGGGTCGCTGTCCAGCCGCACGTAGTTGAGCGCGACCATGCCGCGGCCCGGTTTGACCGGAACATCCTTGGCGAACCGGGAGCGAACCAGCTTCGCGTCCTCGACCGCGGCCAGCCGCAGCTCGATCCGGGATCCGAAACCGCTGCGCACCGGCGGCCGCAGCTCAGATTCGCGGTCGGCCGTGACCACCACATGGACCCCGAACGACGGCCCCTGGTTGATGATCTGGTTCACCTGCTCGATCAGCACCTCGTTCTCTTCGGCTAGCGCCCGGTAGTTGTCGATCACCAGGTAGACGTCGCCGAAGCCGTCGTTGGGCACGTCGCCGGCCTCGCCGAACCTGCGCCGTCGGAACACTTCCATCGAGGGCACGTAGTACTCGAGGAAAGTGCGCTTGCGCTCGCGAAGTAGCGCCAGCAACTCAGCCACGGTGCGGCGAACACCGTAGGGGTCGGTGGGGCCGACGACTTCGCCGACGTGCGGCAGCCCCGCCACCGTCGTCAGCGCGGTGCTGCTGTAGGCCAGCACGTAGAACTGGACCTGCTCGGGCGTGTGGGTCAGCGCGGCCGAGCAGATCAGCGTCTGCAGCGCGGTGGTCTTACCCGTGCCGCCGGCACCGAGGATCAGCACGTTGGACCCCGGCCCCGAGGTGTCGACCGTCCACGGCGGCTGGTCGTGCTTGAACGGCCGGTCGATGATCCCGATCGGGAACACCAGGTTCCTGGCCGTGCCGTATTCCTCGTGCCACGGCCGACCGAGGGTGCGGTTCACTAAGTCTTCGATCGACACCGGCACGTCGAGTGGCGGTTGCCACAGCCGGTACGGCTCGAAGTCGATCCGGCGCAGCTGATCAATGATCACCGTGCCGACTCTTGGCGTTCTGATCTCCTCGTCTTCCTCTTCCTCGTCGTCGGGCTCGGCGGCTCCGTTGCCGCTCGCCGCCTCGCCGTTGGTCAGGGTGTCGAAGTCGTCCGGTCCACTGACACTGACCTCGATAGGCGTGAAGCCGGTTGTAAACAGTTGCGGCCGAATGTAATCCACCGAATGCGTCAGCGCGGTCTGCACGTCGTCATCGAGCGAAACGCCGCGGCGGTAGTCGCGCCACAGGAATTCCGCCTGGAAACGGATGATCTCCTCAAGGCTCTTGCGGAAGTAGCCCAGACCGGCCTGAGCGGGCAGGTTCACCGCGTTCGGCACACCGGCCGCCTGTGCCGCACCGGCGGTGCGTGCTTTCAGCACCAACCGGTAACCCATGTTCTCCATGAGCTTTTCGGCCCGGCTCTCGATGGTCTGCGAGGCCATCATCAAGTGAATCCAGTAGGCGCGGCCCTGGCGGCCGATCGAGTCCAGCACGTCAACCGCAGTCGGCATGATGCGGAACCATTCGTAGAACTCGTCGATCACGACCACCAGCATCGGCAGCGGCGGCATGTCCTGTCCGCGTGCGCGCATCCTGCCGCGCATCTCGTTGTACTCCTTGGCGTCGTCCACACCGGCGCTGTCGCAAACTGCCTTGCGCCGGGCGATTTCACCCCAGAGGGCGTCCAGGAAGCGCTCCATCAGCGCCTGGTCTTCTTCGAGGTCGGTGATGATTCGCGACACGTGAGGCACGCCGGAGAACGGCTTGACCGCCGATCCACCCTTGAGGTCGGCCAACACGAACTGCAGCTCGTCCGGCGGATGTCCCAGCATCAGCGACTCGAGCACAGTACGCACCAGCGTCGACTTACCCGAACCGGTTGTACCCGACATGACCCCGTGCGGGCCGTCGCCGCCCTCGTCGAGGGACTTCATGTCCAAGAACAGCAGCTCGCCGTTGTCGGAGCGGTTGGCGAACGGCACCCGCAACCGCGACCGGGTGCCGAGCCCATCGCGCCGGTTGCCCCACAATGAATCGAAGTCGATCTCGGCGGGATCCTCAATCCCGTAGTAGGACAGGATGTCTCGCGCGCTGAACTGCGTTACCCGCTGGCCGATCTCCTCGTAGGCTGCGGCCAACCGCCACTGCGCCATGCGCTGCGCGAACTGCTCGGCCTCCGGCTCGGCCACAAAGTCGGCAAGGGCGAAGAACCACCTGTTGTCGTCGATTACCATCCAGGTGTCGCGGTCACGGGGCAACGCCTCGATCACCCCGACATCGTTGGTGAACCGCAGCACCCGCTCTGGGTTACCGGTCCACAGCGCGGAGCCGGTCAAGTCGAAGAACGTGACACCGTCGACACCGTCGACGCTGATGATGTATTCCCATTGCGGGTCATCGACATCGGCGATGATCACGTGGTGCGGTGTCGGTGTCTCCGCCGACGAGCTGGCGTGCCGCGGCGTGAAAGATCCACGGCCGGCGAACAATTCGGCCTGGTCGGCGGCAAACTCACGTACCGACGCGTACACCATCCGCGCGTTGCCGGCAGCGTCGCAACGGCGCGGATCACCGAAGTGCGGTAGCCACTTGACCCAATCCCATTTCGCGAGATCGGAAGTGACAACGATCATCTGGATGTGGTCCGGCCCATGCGAAAACGCCAGCTGGCAGATGATCGCCCGCATCAGCCCCAGCACCTGCTCGCGATTACCGTCCAGCGCATACCAGGGCTCGACAAGCAGCGACACCATTTTGGGCAGGTTGTAAACCACGCTCTGGTAGCGACCGAACTCCTGCAGTGCCTTACCGGTCACCGGCTCCAGCTCGATATCGGTCGGCATGTTCTGCGGCTCACCCCAGGTCACTTCCGGCCGGGTCATGCCCACTCCGACCCTGGCGACTCCGAAGTTGAGGTCCTTGCCGTCCGGCTTGCGTTCCCACATCCGAGGCGATCCGACCGCTGCCGTCAGCGTCGTCGGCTCCGGGTGGAACCACCGGTAGTTGTCGTCCATGCTGTCGGCGGACTCATTCGCGGTCTCGCGCAGCATGTCGAGCATCAACATGAACTGGGCGCGCATCGCGTCCAGCTTCGGACGGCTCATCTGCTGCTGGCCACCGAAACGACCGCCGAACATCATCATCGCGACGCCGCCGATCATGAAGATCGGGAAGATCGAACCGGCGCCCAGGAACATTCGTGAGCCGCTCGCGACCGTCATGCCGACCATGCCGACCAGCAGGCCGACTACCAGGACGCCGACCACGATCAGCCACCACGGCTTGCCTTCGGGCGGCGGAACACTCAGTGGTGTCGGTAGGACAATGTTCTCCGGCTTAACCGCGGGTGCGCGCTCGGGCGTCGGGCGAGCAAAACCTTGCTTCACTTTGGTACCACCAACTCTGCAGGGGTCATATCGGTCGGGAGGGTGTCATGGCGCACCAGCGCATCGGCGCGCGACAGGGTGGGGCCCGGGGCCAGTAGGCGCAACGCCACCCAGGGCGCGGGGCTCGGCTGAGACGCCAGCCCCAGCGCCGAGCGAGCATCGCGAGAGTTGTCCACGCCGAAACGGACACCAGAACTCGAGAGCCACCATAGTGATTCGGATGTCGACGACCCGGGGTCGTTGCCGGTGACGACAACCCAGTTGCTGTAGTCGGGGCCGAAGAAAACTCGATCGGCTTCGCGGCCGGAATTGTCGGCCTTGACCAGCGATACCACCTTTTCGATGTCGCTCGCCGGCACTGGAATCGTCGGCCCGGAGATCACCTGAACTCGGGCGCGGTCTTCACCGTTGGTTTTCTCCCACCACCAGCAGGTTGCCGGGTTGTCGCGGATGTCCTGCACGTTCAGCGGGCCGTCCGGGTAGGCCGACAGATCGAGCCGGTTGACCACCGGCATCTTCGCCAATGACGCCGGCGCTACCACCACCGGTGCATTGCCCGCCGGCGTACCGGCGTTCTGCAGGATCTGGGCGACCACCGATGTCACGGTCTGCACACCGTCGGCCACCACCACTGAATACTGTTGCGGGCCACTGATTTGCGGTGTCACGATCACAGTTCCCACTGGCCCCGGCGCACCGGCGAATCCGGCTGGCTTGCCGGCGTCCGGCACCTTCGGCACCGACAGCTCGGGGCCCACGGGCAAGGAGTCGAACAGCGCCCGGCTCATCATCCGAGCCTGGTTGACGTTTTCGGGGGTCAATCCCAACGGCAACAACACTGCCCGGTTCGACGCATCGATGCGCGACCGGCGGCTCTGCCGGATCACCCAGGTGTCTTTTTCGTAGCGCAGCACCACTGCGTCCGACCCGTTCAACACATGCCGGCGACCCGACAGGTCGGGCGTTCCGTCGATTACGGTGACTGTCACCGGGGACGGTGCTCCCACCCCCGCCGTAGGCGTCACCGAGTCGCACACCAGCCACGACGACGACGCGGGGTTGGTCGGGGCGAATTCGGACGGCGCGCCCGGGATCCCCACCAGCGGTCCGTGCGGCTGCTCCGCGATCTGACTCGACCGCACCTTGTGCGGGTTGTCCGGCCGGCCTGCGATCAGCCGGGCGGATGCCAGATTCAGCGCCGGGTACAGCTTGTCCGCGACCCGGACATACAGTGCGCCGGAATCGCGGTCGGCGATGATCGGAGACTCGTTCAGCTGGCCCGACGGGTTGATTAACGACCAGAGCAGTGCTCCCAGGCAAATCACCGCGGCCGCGGACACCGACGCCACCACGGCCAGCGTTTGACGCCGGCCGGGCTCGATTTCCATCCGGACTCGCCAGCGGGTCAACGCCATGGCGGTACGGCGCGCCAAGAATTGGTAACCGCTTACCTGCGTCCGGGTGGAGAGTCCGAGGCCGTAGCCTGAACCGCGTTTCCCGCCGTCGGAATCAGCCACGGTTGATCACGCTCCAAGCCGACGACACCGCTGAATACTGCATAGTCCCACGATTCACAGGGATAACCGTAGAGCACCCTGGCCCACCTCGCCACGCCAGCGTACGGGCAGATGGCGTCGAAGCGGCCACGCCGGGAGTGGTCTGCATCACAGTGCTATCACCTGCCATGAGTAGTTGGGGGGAAGGGGATGAAACTCCACTGCGCATCGTACGGCGAAGAGCAAACTCAGGTCCCCGAAAAAATTGCCGTCAGGTGAACACTCAGGTCGCATTTCGGTCATCTGATTAAGCAAGATGGCGGCATGACCCACCGGCGACGATATACAAGGCAGCGATGACGTGGGGGCACGCCCCCTCGCCGCTATGCGGCTGGGGGTACCCCCACCCGCTTGCGGGGGAGAGCGGCGCATGACTCAGCTGGCGCCCTCGTTGATTGAACTCGCCGGGCGGTTCGGCATCGCCACCGACTACGAGGACTGGGCCGGTCGACGGGTGGGTGTCCCGGAAAGCACGCTGGTAGCCGTCCTCGCCGCGTTCGGCGTGGCTGCCGCTACCGAGGCGGAGCGTAGCGCGGCGCTGACCGCTCACGATCGCGCGTATTGGTCGCGCCCACTGCCGGCCACCATCGTGGGGCGTGCCGGTAAGCAGACCCAGTTCTGGGTGCATGTGACCCACGGTCATCCTGCCGAAGTGTGGTTGCAGCTCGAGGACGGGACGGTCCGCGCCGGGATACGCCAGGTCGACAACTTCGCCGCGCCGTTTGACCTGAACGGGCGCTCGGTCGGTGAGGCCAGCTTTGTGCTGCCCGACGATCTGCCACTCGGTTACCACCGTGTGCATCTGCGTTCCGGGGATGACGAGGCCAGTGCGGTGCTGATCGTGACACCGGGCTGGCTGGGTCTGCCGGAGCGGCTGGGCGGTCGTCGGGCCTGGGGGCTTGCCACCCAGTTATATAGTGTCCGGTCCCGGCAGTCCTGGGGCATCGGCGACCTGACCGACCTCACCGACCTGGCGGTCTGGTCGGGTTCCGCCCATGGCGCCGGTTATGTGCTGGTCAATCCGCTGCATGCGGCCGCACCGACCAAGCCGATGGAGCCGTCACCGTACCTGCCGACATCGCGGCGCTTCGTCAACCCGCTTTACCTGCGCGTCGAGGCCATCTCGGAATTCGCTTACCTGCGTAAGCGTCGCCGGGTGTGGCGGTTATGCGACGACGTGCAGCGGCACGCAGCCTCCTTGGACGCCATTGACCGCGACACCGCGTGGGCAGCCAAGCGGGCAGCCTTGGAACACGTGTATCGGGTCCCACGCACGGCGGGTCGCGAACTGGCGTATGCCGCTTTCTGCGCCCGGGAACGTTCTGCCCTCGACGACTTCGCCACCTGGTGCGCGGTCGCCGAGAAATACGGCGGCGACTGGCATCAGTGGCCCGAATCGCTGCAGCATCCCGGCGCCGACGGTGTCGCCGAGTACGTCGCCGAGCATCCGAAGGCAGTGGATTTCCACCGCTGGTTGCAGTGGCAACTCGACGAGCAACTTGCCGCCGCGCAATCGCAATCGGTGGCGGCCGGGATGTCGCTGGGCATCGTGCACGACCTCGCCGTCGGCGTGCATCCCACCGGCGCCGACTCCTGGGCATTACAGGACGTGTTGGCGCACGGGGTCACCGCGGGTGCACCGCCGGATGAGTTCAACCAATTGGGCCAGGACTGGTCGCAGCCGCCGTGGCACCCGGACCGGCTCGAAGAGCAGGAGTATCAACCATTCCGGGCACTGATCCGCACCGTGCTGCGGCATGCCGGCGGGGTGCGCATCGACCACATCATCGGGCTGTTCCGACTGTGGTGGATTCCCCAGGGCGAAGCGCCCACTCAAGGCACATATGTGCGCTACGACCACGAGGCGATGATCGGCATCGTGGCCCTGGAGGCATACCGCGCCGCGGCGCTGGTCGTGGGCGAGGATCTCGGCACTGTCGAACCATGGGTCCGCGACTACCTGCGCGACCGCGGTGTGCTGGGCACGTCGATTCTGTGGTTCGAGCTCGACCGAGACGACGGCGGCGGCCCGCTGGCGGCGGAGCGCTGGAGAGAATACTGCCTGTCGTCTGTGACCACCCACGACCTGCCGCCGACGGCCGGTTATCTGGCCGGCGAGCATGTCCGCCTGCGGGATTCGCTGGGCCTGTTGACGCGACCCGTCGACGAGGAGCTGGCCGCTGCGGAAGCCGAGCGGGCGGGCTGGATCGCCGAGCTGCGCCGCGTCGGCCTGCTGGCGAAGCATGCCGACGCCGAGCAGACCATTCTCGCCCTCTACCAGTACCTGGGCCGAACGCCGTCGCGGCTGCTGGGCGTCGCGTTGACCGACGCGGTCGGCGATCGGCGGACCCAGAACCAGCCGGGCACGACCGACGAGTATCCCAATTGGCGAATTCCGTTGAGCGGCCCCGACGGTCAGCCGGTGCTGCTCGAGGACGTATTCAAGAATCCGAGGGCGATCGCCCTGACCGAAGCAATGCGCGCGCAGACGGCCGTCAACCCCACCGACACCAGCTGTTAGTTTCTTATCTGCCATGAGCGTCTTGAAGTTCGGCGTGCTCGCCCCGGTCGCCGCCGGAGTCACCGCAGACCCGGAGTGGATGGCAGCCTTCGCGCGCCATCTCGAAGCCTGCGGCTTCGAATCGATCATCGCCGTCGAGCACACCGTGTTGGCCACTCGCTACGACAGCGTCTACCCCTATGACCGCTCGGGGCGCGTCGAATTGGCGGCCGACTGCGCGATCCCTGATCCGCTCGACCTGCTGTCGTTTTTGGCGGGCCATACCGATCGACTGGGCTTGGCCACCGGGGTACTGGTGCTGCCCAACCATCATCCGGTCGTGCTGGCCAAACGGGCGGCGACCGTTGATGCGCTGTCCGGTGGCAGGCTTCGGCTGTGCGTCGGTGTCGGCTGGCTGAGGGAAGAGATCGAAGCATGCGGCACCGAATTCGAGAGCCGGGGCCGGCGCGCCGACGAGCAATTGGCAGTGCTGCGGGCGCTCTGGGATGACTCGCCAGATGGCGTCACCCATCATGGCGAGTTCTTTCAGTTCGAAAACGTGGTGTGCAGCCCGAAACCCATTGCCGGAAAGCATCTTCCGGTGCACATCGGCGGCCACAGCAAAGCAGCCGCTCGACGGGCCGGGCGCTTCGGCGACGGCTTCCAACCCTTGGGGGTCACCGGTGCTCAGCTGGACGGCCTGCTGGCCCTGATGCGCGACGAGGCTGCGGCGGCCGGACGCAATCCGGCCGATATCGAAGTGTCGCTCGGACATTCGGTCACCAAGATCGACGCGGAACGCGCCGAGAAGCTCGCAGCCCAGGGCGCCGACCGGCTGGTGCTGGCCATGCCGCCGACCACCGATCTCGAGCAGGCCAAGGACGAGTTGTCGGCCTGCGCACAACGTCTTTCACTGCCGACGTGATGCTCGGCGCGACGGACCGAGTCGCTCTCACCGATTTGGCGCACCGGTACGCCGCCGGTGTCGATGACCGGCAATTCGATACTGTCGTAAAGCTTTTCACGGATAAGGCTGAGCTGATGCTGCCGGAACCGCCGGCCGCGCTGGACCCGGTCCACCGGCATTGCGGTCATGCCGCGATCCGCACGGCGATAGCCGCTGTGGCCGCCACCATCCGCACCGAACACGCGATCGTCGGCGAGGTGTTCGACGCCGGCCCGCAGCCCGATAGTGCCCGTGGGCGCATCGCCTGCGTGGCGCATCACTGGAGCCACCACGGAGATCAGCTGACCGATGTGGTCTGGCATTTGCGCTACGACGACGAATATCGGTTGACCGATGCGGGATGGCGGATTGCCCGCCGTGCCTTGACCATCAACGCCATCGAGACCCGGCCGATGCGCCGGGTCCGTTCCGGCGGGCAACCCGAATAGGCTCACCGTCCCTGGCGGGCGGCATGCTCGAGGAGATCGGCGGTCCTGGCGAGGCTTTCGGCGGGTTTGCTCATGTAAGGCGCGACGTCATGGGCCCGGGCCGCGCATTGCGGACTGAGAATTGTGCGCAGGTCGGCGACCAGTGTTTCCACGGTTGTTTCCGAAAAGCGCCGTCCAACGCCGACTTCAAGTTGTTGGACCGCGGCGGCCCAGAGCGGCTGATCGAGCCACATCCACAGGATCAAGTGAGGGATTCCGGCGCGCAGGGCTGCGGCGGTGGTGCCGGCGCCGCCGTGGTGGACGATGGCGCGGCACGCGGGAAAGACGGCCGCGTGGTTCACCGCATCCACAACCTTGACATGGTCGGAATGTGGATCGCCGGGGACGTCATTGGGCCCAGAGCAGATCAATACGCGCTCACCTAACTGTGCGCAAGACGCGCTGATCATGCCGAAGGTGTCCCCGGGAGTTTTAATCGGCGTACTGCCAAGGCCGAAGTAGACCGGCGGCGTTCCCGCGGCAATCCACGAGAGGATCTCCTCGTCGGCATCCGTCGGCAAATCCAACGTGAGCGCCCCGACGAAGGGCCTTTTCCCATCGACTTCGACCCATTGGGCTGCCGGCGCGGGCAAGCAGAGCTCGTCGTAGGCCTGGATCTCCGGCGATGGCGTCGCGGGTCCGGTTGCCTCCGGCAAGCCTAGTACCCGGCGTTGAGCGTCCTCCGCGGCCTTGATCATGCGGGAAAAGAGCCAGTCAGACGACCATATCCGCTCCGGGAAGGGATGCAGTGCGGCCACCGGAATGCCGTAGTATTCCGCGACGTTGGCGGCCACCCCCTGTTCGTTGAAGCTCGCCAGTACGAGGTCGGAACCATTTGCCAGCGCCGTCAGCGTTGCGCCCTTGCCCATTTTGACCTGGGCGACGTGTTCGACGACCTCGGGCACCGCGCCCATCGGATTCTGCATTTTCGGCGCTATCCTGCGGACCAAAGCCGAGCCAGGGTTTACCTCTTCGCGGGCGTCCGGCCCGTAGGCGACCGCAGGAAGGCCCGCCGACTCGATAAAGCCGACCAGGTTCGGTGTGACCGCCATGACGACCTCGTGACCGCGGCGCAGCAATCCTGACGCGGCGGCGGCACAGGGCTCGACATCGCCACGGCTTCCGTAGGCTACCACCGCAAATTTCATCGGCCGAGCCTAACTGGTGGTGATGTGCACACGTCCACGTGCGCAAAGGGGCCATGCCGGCACCGCTCGACACACAACCGTACTGCAACGGTCTTCTCGATTGCGCGGCGCAGCCGTTCGCCGGTCAGCCAAAGCGCCCGTGCCGCGCGGTGTCTTCCAGGAGATCAACTGCGCTGGCAAGGCTTTCGGCCGGCTTGGTCATCTGGGTGGCCACCTCGCGGGCTCGAGTGAGACAATGCGGGGCGAGAACGTAGTTCAGGTCGGCGACCAGTGTTTTCAGGGTGCTTTCCAAAAAGCTCCGTCCAAGGCCTACTCCCAGTTGTTTGACCACAGCTGCCCAGGTCGGCTGATCTTCGAGCCGGACTGAAAAGAGGACCAACGTGGGAATTCCGGCCCGCAGGGCCGCTGCCGTGGTGCCCGCGCCCCCGTGATGGACGACCGCGCGGCACGCGGGAAAGATCGCCGAGTGGTTCACCGCGCCGACAATCTTGACGTGGTCGGTGTGCGGGATGTCAGTCAGGTCACTCGCGCCGGAACAAATCAACGCCCGCTCGCCTAGCTGCGCGCAGGCTGCGCTAATCATGGCGACCATGTCAGCGGAAGCTGCGACCGGCGTGCTGCCGAAGCCGAAGTATACGGGCGGCGGTCCAGCGGTGATCCACGACAAGACCTCGTCGTCGGCATCAGTCGGCAACTCCAGCGTCAGCGCCCCGACGAAGGGCCGTCGGCCATCTCCTTCCGCCCACTCGGCTGCCAGTCCGGGCACGCAGAGCTCGTCGTAGGCCTGGATCTCCAGCGGTCGCGTCGAGAGCCCGGTTTCCTTCGGCAGGCCGAGTGCCCGGCGTTGGGCGTGTTCAGCCTGCTTCGTTAGGCTCCCTTGAGATTCGCGCTCCAGAATCTGCGGCGGGAAGAGGTGCAGCGCAGCCAGCGGAATGCGGTAGTAATCCGCGACATTGGCGGCTACCCCCTGCTCGGTCATGCCCGCCACGAGCAGGTCGGCCCCATTTGCCAAGGACATCAACGTCGTGCTCTTCTCCGCCCAGACTTGAGCAATATATTCGATAGCTTGAGGGATGGCGCCGATCGGATTCTGTAGCATGCGGACGAAGTCCCCGTCGCTCAGCATCGCCTGCCAATCCCGCCCATAGGGGACCGCAGCAAGCCCCGCCGACTTGGCGAAGGCAAGCGTGTCAGGCGGGACCGTCACAGCCATGCGCACGTCATGACCTCGGCGCAGTAGCTCGCTAGCGACGGCGATGCAGGGCTCGACATCGCCGCGAGTTCCATAGCCTGCCACCACAAACTTCATCGGCGGAGCCTAACTGGTGGTGATGTGCACACGTCCAAGTGCGCAAGGGGCCATGTCGGCACCGCTCGACACACAACCGTACTGCAACGGTCTTCTCGATTGCGCGGCACAGCCGTTCGCCGGTCAGCCAAAGCACCCGTGCCGCGCGGTGTCTTCCAGGAGATCAACTGCGCTGGCAAGGCTTTCGGCCGGCTTGGTCATCTGGGTGGCCACCTCGCGGGCTCGAGTGAGACAATGCGGGGCGAGAACGTAGTTCAGGTCGGCGACCAGTGTTTCCACGGTGGTTTCCGAAAAGCTCCGTCCAAAGCCGACTTCAAGTTGTTGGACCGCGGCGGCCCAGAGCGGCTGATCGAGCCTCATCCACAGGATCAGGTGCGGGATTCCGGCGCGCAGGGCTGCGGCGGTGGTGCCGGCGCCGCCGTGGTGGACGATGGCGCGGCACGTGGGAAAGATCGCCGAGTGGTTTACCGCGCCGACAATCTTGACGGGGTCGGTGTGCGGGATGTCCGTCAGGTCACTCGCGCCGGAACAAATCAACGCCCGCTCGCCCAACTGCGTGCAGGCAGCGCTGATCATGGCGACTGTGTGGGCCGGGTGCGCGAGGTAGACGTTGCTGCCAAAGCCGAAGTAGATCGGCGGCGTTCCCTCGGTGATCCACGACAAGGCCGCCTCGTCGGCATCCGTCGGCAACTCCAGCGTCAGCGCCCCGACGAAGGGCCGTCGCCCAGCCTGCTCCCCCCATTTCGCTGCTACCCCGGGAAAGCAGAGCTCATCGTAGGCCTGGATCTCTAGGGATACCGTCGAGAGTCCAGCTG
>NZ_DASPSP010000113.1:0-13137 GCF_035623875.1 Mycobacterium sp.
CATCGACAACCACCGCTTGGTGGGAATCGTCAGCGAGGCCGATATCGCACGCCATCTTCCCGAACATGCGATCGCCCAGTTCGTGAAGGCCATCTGCTCGCAGACGGCCATCACCAGCCACTGAGTTATCCCGCCATACCCCCGTCAATTGCAGGCCGAAGTCTTGCAACTACCGGCCTGAAGGAGCCACCATGCGCGGTCTGTATTCGTCGTCAGCGTCCATTGTCGTCGGAATCGACGGCTCGCGCTCAGCAGTCCAAGCCGCGCTGTGGGCGATCGATGAGGCCGTGGACCGTGACGTTCCCTTGCAGCTGGTGCACGCAGTCGACGCCACCGAGCGCGATCACGACGACGAGACCGAAGTCGCCGTTGCCGAGCGTGCGATCAACAACGTGATCACCGAAATCGAGTCGACGGGCAAGCCGGTCAAGATAGAGACCGACATCGTGCACTCCCATCCGGCCGCGGCGCTGCTGGAGGCTTCGCAGTCAGCGGCGATGATCTGCGTCGGCTCGACCGGGGTCAAACACGCCACCCAGGGACGCACCGGCTCCACTGCTGCAGCGTTGGCCGCTGCTGCGCATTGTCCGGTCGCGGTCGCGCCAACGAGCACCGCACCGCGGCAGGCCGGTTTGATTCTCGCCGCCGTCGACGAGTCACCGACCAGCAGCGCAGTTTTGGAGTTGGCTGTCCAGGAAGCCCGGCTGCGCGGCGCGCCGTTGCGCGCTATCACCATGCGGCGCAGGCAAATCGGTGGCGGTTACGCTACCGGTCCAGCGACCGATCGAAGTCACCGTATCGAAGCACAAATCGATCACCGTCTCACCCATTGGCGCAGAAACTATCCGGATCTCGCCATCGAGTCGGTGCACGACCACTTCAGCCTGCTCAACTATCTGGAGCAGCTGCAAAGAACAGCCACGCCGGTCCAGCTGGTCGTGGTGGATCCGCTGCGGCCGGGGCCGATGGATGTTCTGCTGGGGCCCTCCGGTCGCACCACGCTGGACGCCGCCGGGTGCACGCTGCTGATTTGTGATCGACTGTGGCGGCTATGAATCGCGGCGATCGCGATCTGTTTACTGTTACTCCGGCATAGGCCCGGGAACTTGGGACTGCGGGCCCAGCGCGAACCGGCGATGTGACCTTAGACGTGATCTTGAGGACGTTCGACCCCTCGGCGCGCGGTTGCCTTGGTGCGATCGTGGCAGCGCGCATATAAGTCGGTGATTGATCGTGGACGGCAGTGGTTGGGATGGCCGGTGATTCTGATCTCGTGAAGGTACTGATGGGCGGTGACGTCATGCTCGGGCGTGGCGTCGACCAGATCCTGTCCCATCCAGGCGAACCGGAGCTACGCGAACCGTACGTACGTGATGCGCGGGAATACGTCCGCTTGGCCGAGCGCGTGAACGGGCTGATCGCACGCCCGGTGGATTGGCAGTGGCCATGGGGCGAGGTGCTGGAGATCCTCGATGAGGCCGCCGTGGATGTCCGTTTGATCAACCTCGAGACCGCGATCACCGCTGACGGCCAATTCGCCGACCCCAAGCCGGTGTGTTATCGCATGCACCCGGATAATCTTCCGGCACTGACGGCGTTTCGGCCCGACGTGTGTGCGTTGGCCAACAACCACATTCTCGATTTCGGCTACCAGGGGCTCACCGACACCGTCGAGGCTCTCACCCAACCGGGGATCCAAGGTCCCGGGGCCGGAGCCGACCTGTATACCGCCCGCCGTCCGGCGGCGGTGACGGTTCACGACGAACACCGGGTGCTAGTCGGCTCGGTGGCGATGACCTCGGCCGGCGTTCCCAAATCTTGGGCCGCGGACAGCGACCGGCCGGGGGTGTGGTTGATCCGCGACCTGTCCAGGCATGTCGCCGACGACGTGACAGCAGGGGTACTCGCGCACAAACGCAACGGCGACATCGCGATCGTCTCGCTGCATTGGGGATCCAACTGGGGCTATGTAATATCGCCAGACGAAATTGGTTTCGCGCACCGGTTGATCGATGGCGGAGTCGACGTTGTCCACGGACATTCCTCGCATCATCCCAGGCCGATCGAGATCTACCGCGGCAAACCGATCCTGTATGGCTGCGGGGACGTCATCGACGATTACGAAGGTATTGGCGGCCACGAGAAGTTCCGCGCCCAGCTCAGGCTGCTGTATCTGACGTCGACCGATCCGGCCAGCGGGGAACTCGTTTCGCTACAGATGATTCCGCTGCGCGTGCGGAGGATGCGACTTGAGCGTGCCTCGCAGGCCGACGCCGAATGGCTGCGCACGACCCTTGAGCGCACCAGCCGCGAGTTCGGGATTCACGTTGCCGCGGGGTCCAACGACCTGCTGGAGGTTGTTCTCATGCGCAGCGACAAACATCCCCGGGTGACTTCTGACAACGCGCGGTGATGATTTGGGCAACGAGCCCGCGCGGCCTCATGCTGCCGTGGACCGTTTGCTCGGCCCGCGGTGCGCACTCAGCGTTGTGGCGCGTGGGACGACCCAGCACATTGTTCGATTCCAGCTCGCGCTGGTCAGACGAACGCTCGCGTTCATCTGCGATCCGGGCAGGATTGACAAATCAATGCGCGTGAGTGGCGTCCTCGTGGGGTGACGCTAGCTGGTATACGTCGATCAGTCGGCTGAGATCGCTTGCGGTGACGATGCCGGCTAGGTGGCCCCCGTCGACGACAAGGGCGCGGTTACCGGCGGCTGATCCCAGACGTTCGAGTAGTGCGGTGAGCGGCTCATGCGGAGCCGCGGTGGGCACGCGTGGGAGGGGTATCGCGGCTTCACGGACCAAGGTGGCAGCCCGCTGGCTCGGTGGGACGCCGCGCAGTTGCGCCAAAGTGATTAGCCCGATGATCGATCCGTTGCGGTCGGCGACGGGATACGAAGAGTGGCGGTCGCCGAGTAGGTAACGCTGAATGAAATCCTCGATGGTGATGTCGGCGGGAGCCTTGTGGGGCTCGGCCGTCATGACGTCGGCGACGCGGACACCGGCGATGGCTTGTCGGGTTATTACCTGTGCCTCCTCCTCGCGGGAAGCGGCGAAGATGAACCATCCGATGAAAGCCAGCCACACGCCACCGACCATGCCCCCCGCCAGAAACTCCAGTAGTCCGAGGGCGATCAGGATGAACGCGAGTATGCGCCCGGCGCGCGCCGCGCCGATCGCAGCCCGCACGCTGTCGCCGTGGCGGCGCCACAGGTAAGCTTTCAGGACCCGCCCGCCATCCAACGGGGCGCCTGGTAACAGATTGAAAAGGCCTAGCAGCAGGTTGATGCCTGCGAGCCACCACGCGACGCCGAGCACAATATGTGCGACCCCAAGCACGCCGAGCCCGTAGGCCGCGGCCCCGAAGACCGCTGCGAGCGTCAGGCTCATCAGCGGACCCGACACCGCGATTCGAAATGCCTCCGTAGCTGTCTTCGCTTCGCCCCCAAGGCGGGTGACGCCGCCGAACAGCCACAGCGTCACGTTGATCACCTTGACGCCGGCGCGGCGCGCCAGGACCGCGTGCGTCAGCTCGTGAGCTAGCAACGACCCGAGCAATATCAGTGCACCACACGCCCCGGCAAGCCAGTAGGCCCCTTTCGCGTAGCCGGGCACAGCGCTAGGCAACGTCGAGGCCAGGCTCCAGGTGAACAACCAAAGGATGACCAGCACGCTCCAGTTGACACTGACCGGAAATCCGGCGATTCGTCCTATCGGGATGCCGCCCATGTTGAATGACCTCCAATGATATTGCTGGACAACCGATTACTGTTGGCGGGCGACTATCACCGGAATGCGGGCTGCATGTACCACCGCGGTACTCACCGAGCCGAGCAGCATCCCGCCGAACCCGCCCCGGCCGTGGCTGCCGACCACGACCAGTTGTGCAGATTCGGACTCGTCGAGCAGACGGCGGGCCGGGTGATCAAACACAACCCGACGGCAGACGGGGACGTCCGGGTAGTGCTCCTGAAAACCGGCTAGGCCCTCGGAGAGCGTCTTCTCGGCCGCGGGCCGCGACTCCATGAACGGCGCAAAGGACACGTCAGCGTCGCTGTAGGCGTGTAGGGCCACCAGTTCCACACCGCGAAAGGATGCCTCGTCGAAGGCGATCGCGGTGGCCAGCTGCGAGGCCGGGGAGCCATCGATGCCCACCAACACCGGCAACTGTGAGGGTTGCAGCAGGGTCGGCGTCTCGTCGTGGATCACCGCAACCGGGCAGTGGGCGTGGTGGACCAGGCCTGTACTGACCGAGCCGAGCAGGACCCGCTGCACCGCGTCCTGCCCGCGGCAGCCGACGACCATCATATGCGCCTCTTTGGACAGCTCGATAAGGGCCGGCACGGGCGCCGCAACCAACAGTCGAGTGTCGATTTCGGGTCGGTTGCCGTCGCCCACGCTGTCTTCGGCGGCCTTGATCGCGTCGACGACGATCTTGCGCGCATCCTCTTCGTGCCTTTGGTGAAGCCCAGCAGGGATCGGGACAGGAGGGTAGACGGCGAGCGGGCTTGAGACGTGCACGACGGTCAGCGGAAGGTTGCGCATTACCGACTCACGGGCGGCCCATCGCACGGCCAGCGTCGATGATGTGGAATCGTCGATGCCCACCACGATCCCCGCATATGCGCTGCGACTGGGCATTTGGCCGTCCTTCCTGTTTAGATGCGGGGCGCGGCAGGCCGCATTATCCGACACTAGACGGTCGGCGACGCCCCGGTCAGGAGGCGTTGGTCCCGGCAGGAGTGGTCCTAAGACCCTTCGGTGCGGCGACCTGGCGCGGCACAGTCGGGGTATGACGCAGTTCGAGGATCGTGACGATGCGCAACGTCGATTGACCCGTCGGCTAGCTTCGTTTTGCGGTGATATGAGGGTGTTCGATGATCGTGTCGATGCCGGGTGTCAGCTGGCTGAGCGCCTGGAATCGTTGCGCGGTCAAGACGTTGTTGTGTTGGGTTTGCCACGCGGCGGGGTGCCGGTGGCCTTCGAGGTCGCCAGGGCGCTGCGGGCGCCGCTGGATGTGCTTGTCGTGCGCAAGCTCGGAGTGCCGTTTCAGCCCGAGCTGGCCTTCGGCGCGATCGGTGAGCGTGGGGTCCGGGTTATCAATGAGTCGGTCGTGCGGCAAGCGGACCTATCCGAGGACGAGATGGTCGCCGTCGAGGCCAAGCAGCGGGCCGAGCTCGCACGTCGGGTAGAGCGTTTCCGCCGGGGGCGTGGCCCTATCTCGTTGGCAAAGCGCACCGTCGTAATCGTCGATGACGGCGTCGCGACCGGCGCGACCGCCAAGGCCGGCTGTCAGGTGGCCCGCGCGCTGGGCGCGACCCGGGTGGTATTGGCGGTTCCGATCTGCGCCGACGATACCGTCGCGCGGTTTAGCGGCTACGCCGACGAAGTGGTCTGCTTACACATACCTGAGTTCTATTTTGGCGTCGGTCAGGGCTACCGCAACTTCACGCAGACCTCTGACGATGAAGTGGTCGCGCTGCTTGACCGCGCCCGTGAGGGTTTTCGGGACGCAGTGGCCTCCGAGGCAACAGGCGACCCGCCTCTGCGCGATGAGGAAGTCCGGGTGGCCGCCGGTCCGGCGGTGGTGGCCGGCCATCTCATGATTCCGGAGCAACCGGTCGGAATCGTCGTTTTCGCGCACGGCAGCGGCAGCAGCCGCCACAGCCCACGCAACCGCTATGTCGCCGACGTGTTGAACCAAGCGGGCCTTGCCACACTGCTGTTCGACTTGCTCACCCCTGACGAGGAACGCGACCGCGCCAACGTCTTTGACATTGAGCTGCTGGCCCGGCGGCTAGTCGATGTCTCGGGCTGGCTGGCCAGCCAACCCGACACCGCGGCGCTGCCGGTGGGGTATTTCGGCGCCAGCACCGGGGCGGGCGCGGCGCTGGCGGCCGCCGCCGACCCCGGCGTGAAGGTGGCAGCGGTAGTGTCCCGCGGTGGCCGGCCCGATTTGGCTGGCGATTTGCTGACCAAGGTGCATGCGCCGACGCTGCTGATCGTGGGTGGACGCGATGATGTGGTGCTGGAACTGAATCGACGAGCCCGGGCGATGATGCCCGGCGAGAGCAAGGTCATCGTGGTCCCGGGCGCTACGCATCTCTTCGAGGAGCCAGGCACGCTCGAGCAAGTTGCGGCGCTGGCCCGCGATTGGTTCATCGATCATCTGAGCACTCCGGGCGCAGCTAAATCCGCGTGAAAGCAATGGCGCACAGCGCATCAGGGTATCGAAGTGTGCCGCATACCGCGGACTTTCGGATCGAGGCCTGGGCGCCCACACGTAACGGCTGCATTAGGCAGGCGGTACTCGGCACAGTCGCAAGCTTCCTGGATACCTCGTCGGCCCGGCCGAACCACACGCTCGTGCGCCGGCTGACCGCAGAGCGTGACGACGATCTGCTGGTTGCGGTGCTCGACGAGGTCATTTATTTGTTGGACACCGCTGGCGATGCGCCGGTCGATGTCGAGGTGAACGGCACCGACGAGAAAGCCGACGTCACCTTCGCGATGGCCGATGCGAGCAGGCTTCCACAGATCGGTGCTATCCCAAAGGCGGTGTCCCTTAATGAGCTTCGCCTAGCGCGGGGGCCGGCGAGCTGGCGGTGCTCGGTGACCCTGGACGTGTGATCGAGACGAGCCATGAAGATCGTCGAGGAAACGCCGTTTCGATTCCGGATCGAACGAGAGGGTGCCATGCGTGTTCCGGGGATCGTGTTCGCATCCCAATCGTTGCTGCCCGACGAACACGGCGATATGGCGCTGCAACAGGTCGCCAATGTGGCCACACTGCCCGGGATTGTGCGGGCGTCGTATGCGATGCCGGATGTGCACTGGGGATACGGATTTCCGATCGGCGGTGTGGCGGCCACCGATATCAACGCCGACGGGGTCGTCTCCCCCGGTGGGGTTGGTTTCGATATCTCCTGTGGGGTAAGGCTTTTGGTGAGCGACATGGACCGGGATCGGCTGCAACCAAAGATCCGCGCGGTGATGGATCGCCTCGACATTGCGATACCGCGCGGCGTGGGCACCAAGGGCGTTTGGCGGTTGCCCAACCGCGGTGTCCTGGAAAATGTGTTGTCCGGTGGTGCCCGGTTCGCGGTGGAACAGGGACACGGCGTAGCACGGGACCTCGAGCGATGCGAAGACGGTGGCGTGTTAGAGGGAGCCGACGCCGCGACGGTCAGCGACCGGGCGGTCGAACGAGGGCTTGGGCAGGTGGGCAGCCTGGGCTCGGGCAACCACTTCCTGGAAGTGCAGGCCGTGGACCGCGTCTACAACTGCGCCGCGGCCACGCAGATGGGGCTGTCGGAGGGCCAGGTCTGCGTGATGATCCACACCGGCTCGCGCGGCCTGGGCCACCAAATCTGCACCGATTACGTTCACCAAATGGGGCAGGCCATGAGCCGCTACGGAATTCAAGTGCCCGATCGTCAGTTGGCGTGCGTACCCGTCGGCTCCCCTGAAGGACGGGCATATTTGGCGGCCATGGCCGCGGCGGCCAATTACGGACGCGCCAATCGGCAACTGCTCACCGAGGCCACGCGTCAAGTGTTCGAGGAGCAGGCGGGAACATCGCTGGACCTGCTTTACGACGTGTCGCATAACGTCGCCAAGATCGAAGACCATCTTGTCGACGGCCAAACACGCACCCTGTGCGTGCACCGTAAAGGTGCGACCCGTTCACTACCCCCGCACCATCCTGGCGTGCCGGCCGAATTTGCGGCGGCTGGCCAGCCCGTGCTGATCCCGGGCACGATGGGCACCGCCTCGTATGTGCTTGCTGGTGTGCCCGATAACCCCGCGTTTTTTTCCACAGCTCATGGCGCCGGTCGCGTGCAAAGTCGCCATCAGGCTGCCCGACACACCAGCGCCGACGAGCTGAGCCGACGCCTCGAGAAAGCCGGCATCCTGGTTCGCGGCAAATCCCGAAGGGGACTCGCCGAGGAAAAACCCGAGGCCTACAAGGACATCGACGACGTCATCGAAACCAGCGACCGCGCCGGGCTGGCCCGTAAGGTGGCCCGCCTCATCCCCCTGGGGGTAGTGAAAGGCTGATGGAAAGGAATGCGGGATGACCGATCTGCGGATCATCTCCGGTAGCGCCAACCGAGGCTTGGCCAGTGCAGTCGCGAATTACTTGGGCGTCGAATCCGATGGCTGCACGTTGGAGCGATACCCCGACGGCGAACTGCGTCCCATCATCGAAAATATATGCGGCGCCGATATTTACGTGATCCAACCGACGGCGCCGCCAGTCAACGACCACCTCGTCGAATTGTTGCTGCTGCTGGACGCATGCCGGCGGGCCCGCGCCGCAAGGGTGACAGCGGTCATCCCGTATTTCGGCTATGCCCGCCAGGATCGACGCACCGCAGCCGGGCAGGCTCTCGGCGTGACAGTGGCCGCCGATGCGATCGCTGGCGCTGGGGCCAACCGGCTCGTCGTCGTCGACCCCCACACACCCACCCTGGAAGCACAGTGTCGAATCCCGGTGGAAACACTCAGCGCGGTTGACACGCTGTCGGGTGAGCTCGCCACCGACCTGCCGCGCGGGATGACGGTCGTCGCTCCGGATTTAGGCGCGGCAAAACTTGCCGACCGGTATGCGTCGGCGCTGCACGCGCCGGTTGTGTTAGTGCGCAAGCAACGCGAAAGTGGCTCAGCGGTCAGCGCATTGGACATCTCTGGCGACGTGAGCGGTCGCTCGGCGGTGATCGTCGATGACATGATCACCACCGGGGCCACCGTAGAAGCCGCGGTAGGACTGCTGCGCACGCACGGCGCCGCACCGGACATTGTCGTGGCCGCGACCCATGGGCTTCTGGTGCATGCCGCCGTCAGCCGCCTGCGTGACCTTGGTCTGCGCCGTGTGCTGGTCACCGACACGGTCGCGGTCAAGACCGCGGGCACCTTGATTCAGGTGTGCTCGATTGCGCCGACGCTCGCCGCCGCGATCGCCGGCTTGCACACCGACAAGCCACTGCAGCAACCACTCGCTCACACATGACGAAATCCTTACCGGATCAGGCCTATCCCGTGGATTTTGCACGCGTCTGGATTGCCCCCAATGGTGAGCATCAGCGTTCCCAGGTGTCTGCCGGACCGCGGTCCCGAAGACTTGGTGCGCTCCGGGACCGCGGGTATGTGTTTAGCTGGCGGCTTTCACCTCGATGTGCTTTTCAGCCGCGGCAGCCTGTTTCGGAACGGCCACGTCTACGGTCAGGATGCCGTTGTCGTAGGTGGCTTTAATGTCTTCCTCGTTGGCGCCCGCCGGCAGGGTGACCGAGCGGGTGAACGAGCCGTAGCAGAACTCGGAGCGGCCCTTGGCTTCCTTCTTTTCGCTGCGTTCGGCCTTGATCACCAGCTCGCCATCCTGCATGGTGAGGTCGACATCCTTAGCTGGATCGATGCCGGGCAGTTCGGCGCGCAGCAGGTAGTGGCCGTCTTGCATCTCATCCTCGAGTCGGATCAGGTGGGTGCCGACCGGCGGGCGCAAACCTGCCCATAAGGGAAAGTCGGTCCACATATCGGACCAGTCCGGCAGCCATGAATGAGGTTGTCGACGCTTAAAGAGATTGGTCATGGTCCCTCCTTCGGGTTGCTGTGAAATCTCCTATTGCGATCCTTGAGCAATGCCTGACCGCGCGGTAGGGACCGAAGTCCCATCCGCAAGGGGCTTTTCGTCGCCACGAGCGGTCACCGGTGTCGAGATGCCCGGAGTCGGAGGCCCGTCTAAGCGTGGTCGGAAGTCACGCAAATGAGGTCTTTCGCCTGCTGCCGATCGCGCATAGCAGGGTCGATCCTATATCTCATGCGTTCAAATGACGCGGCGGCCGAGGCGCTGCAGGAGATAGCCGATTTGATCGCCATCTCTGGTGGTGATCCATTCCGGGTGCGTTCCTATGAGAAGGCAGCCCGTTCGGTCGCCGGTTACGCCTACGACCTCGACACCCTCAACCGGCAGGGGTTAATGGCGATTCCGGCGGTCGGCGCGCACACCGCCGACAAGCTGCTCGAGTTCCGGCAAACCGGCCGCATCGCCGCCCTTGAGGACCTGCACGCCAAGCTGCCTGCAGGTCTGCGCACCCTGCTGGGAATTCCCGGACTGGGACCGAAGCGGGCCCATCAGGTCTATGTGGAACTGGGCATTTCGTCGATGCCGGAGCTACTCAACGCATTGCACGACCAACAGCTACGCAACTTGAAAGGCTGGGGAGAGACCAGCGAACGCAACCTGGCCCGCGCGATCCGCCAGATGCAAGAAGTCGGCGGGCGCATACCGCTGGCAACAGCTCTCGATATCGCCGAAGATCTTGTCGCGCGGCTCGGTGCGCTGCCGCAGGTGAGCAGAGTCGCCTATGCGGGGTCACTACGGCGAATGCGTGACACTGTCGGCGACATCGACCTTTTGGTGGCGGCAGACCAGGACTCGGCATTGGTAATGGACCACTTCTGCACCATGCCGCTAGTGGATGGCGTGCTGGCCCACGGACCCACCAAATCCTCCGTGGTGACAACGAAGGGCATCCAGGTGGACCTGCGGGTGGTGCCTGAGAAGGTCTGGGGTGCGGCACTGCAATACTTCACCGGGTCAAAGGCTCACAACATCCGCATCCGCAAGTTGGCTGTGCGGGCCGGCCTGAAGTTGTCCGAGTACGGGCTGTTCCGCGTCGATAACGGCCAGTTGTTGGCATCCACACAAGAATCGGATGTCTACGGCATGCTCGGGTTGCCGTTGATCCCGCCAGTGTTGCGCGAAGATCGTGGCGAGGTCGAAGCTGCGCTGGAGGGCCATCTTCCCGACCTGGTGGAGGTGACCGACATTGTGGGCGACCTCCATATGCACACCAATGTCACCGACGGTCTCGCCAGTCTGGATGAGATGGTCGCCGCCGCCTCCATGCACGGATATCGTTACTGCGCCATCACCGATCACGCCCCGCAGTTGGCGATGCAACGGATGACCCGCGACAAAGCGCTCCAACAACGCAGCGAGCTGTCCAGGCTGTCTCGCCGCTACGGTATCGAGTTGTTGCACGGCTCCGAACTCAACATCGCCGCGGACGGCTCCCTTGACTGGGACGACGACTTCCTGGCCGGTTTCGATGTCCTGGTTGCGTCTGTGCACTCCGACTTCGACCAGACCCGCGAGGAGATGACCCGCCGCCTGCTCACCGCCATCGAGCACCCCTGCGTCAACATCATCGGCCATCCGACCACCCGCGTTCTGGGTCGTCGTCCGCCGATCGATTTCGACGTCGATGCAGTGTTTGTAGCTGCCGCGCGCGCCCATACCGCCCTGGAAATCAACTCTTTTCCCGACCGGCTGGACCTCAGTGATGAACTCGTGCGTCGCGCCCGCCAACATGGTGTTGTCTTCGCGATCGACACCGACGCCCACGCCGTCCCGCATCTGGATTACATCCGCTACGGCATCGCTGTCGCCCAGCGTGGCTGGGTGTCAGCCGACGAGGTGATCAACACCTGGCCGCTGGACCGGCTCCGCGGCTTCCTCGCAACGGGACACAAAACGGGGAAAATTTGAGCGGGCTCGTTGCCTCAGTCGAGGGCGTGGATGAGCTGGCGCGCCACATGGTGGATCTGCGGGTATGCCTGCAGCTCGATGGGCGAGTCCTCGATGCGGGGGATCGCCATCGTGGTAGTAAGAAGGCCGGGTTCTTCGGGTTCCCACCGGGTGTGGAATTTATGTCCCAACGCGCGGGCGGCTACGTTGTCGGCCAGCAATAGGGCGTGAAACTGCTGGATTTCATCGACGCACGCGGCAACTGCGAGCGCACCAAGCAGCAACGTGCCGATGCCACGGCCCTGATAGGCGTCTGCGACGGTGAGCGCGATCTCGGCTGAGGCAGGGTTCTCTTTGTCGCGGATGAAGCGGGCATCACCGACGATGGGCCCGTCGACACCATCGGTCACCACCCAGACGAAGTGGTCGACGTAGTCGACCTCGAATAGGTAAGCGAGTTGCGCCTTGGTGGGGGCGCCGCCGGACAAGAAACGCCGGTACAGGGTTTCCCGCGAAAATGCCGCACTACCCTCAACGAAGCGCTCGGCATCGCCGGGCAGCACAGGGCGCAGAAACAGTTCGGTGCCGTCGTTGGCCGTTATCGGGATCGGGGTGATAAGTCCGGCCAATCGCTGCCGCGCGGTACGGACCATCCGCTCGGCAAGAATTGGTATGGCGAGCATGGATTCGAAAGCGTCGTGGTAGCCCAGATAGCCGCGTACGTGATCTTTCGCGGTCACGGTCGCCGTTCTGCGCGCACGTCGCAGCAAAGCAATTTCCCCGACGATCAGCCCCGCCGGCAGTTCCGCCACGAGAACCTCGCCGTCCAAGCCGACGTGCCTAACCTCAATTCGGCCCGACGCGATGACCGCAAACGACATCGCCTGTTCGCCCTGCCGCATCAACACCTCACCGGGGACTGCGTGCAGCGGCTGGAGCTTGGCCGCAAGTAACGCTAGGTCCGCAGCGGGGATATCGGCAAAGAATTCGAGCGAGCCCAATTCCTCGGCGCCTGCGATGTTTACGCCAGCCATGTCGACGCATTCAGCTGGCCACCGCGCTGTGGTGGCGCTGGTATTCGCGGGGTAGGGCGTGTGCGCCGACGAGTAGCCATCGACCTTGCAGTTCGATGAGCCGGAATCGCTACATCCAATGACGGTGCCTGCGCGTGCACCGTCGCGCTGATGGTGTACTGCTCGGCGACGAAAGATCCAGCTGGGAAGTTGCTGATCGTGCTCAAATCCGCTTCACTTCTCCTCGGCCGCATCGGGTGTCATCGCTATGGCCGCGCCACTTTATCCCTGTGTCGACATACCGCTGTGCGCGGCACGTCACGATCGGCGAGTGCAGTGTCCATCGGAACCGATAGCGCCTGCGGGTGCCTCGATTATTGTGACCGCGCCGTTTTCGAGCACGAACGCGTTGACGTGCTGCCGAGCCTGATCGACGGCCTGCAATTGACGAGGGTATGGCGGGATAACTCAGTGGCTGGTGATGGCCGTCTGCGAGCAGATGGCCTTCACGAACTGGGCGATCGCATGTTCGGGAAGATGGCGTGCGATATCGGCCTCGCTGACGATTCCCACCAAGCGGTGGTTGTCGATG
>NZ_DASPSP010000117.1:0-7423 GCF_035623875.1 Mycobacterium sp.
CCCGCGAGCGCCATGATGCGCGCGGCGATATGGACCGCGATCCCGTGCACGTCGCGGTCGATCATCTCCACCTCGCCGGTGTGCAGGCCGGCGCGGATGTTGAGTCCGAGGTCTTGCACCGCTTCTCGGATCGCGCACGCGCAGGTGATTGCACGCGCCGGCCCGTCGAAGATCGCGAGCACGCCATCGCCGGTGAACTTGATGACTTCGCCTCGTGCGCTGGCCACATGTTTCCCGACGACATCGTTGTGCACATCGAGGGCGGCCGTCCAGGCCTCATCGCCGAGAGCCTCGGCACGTTCGGTCGATCCGACGATGTCGGTGAACAGCACGGTCGACAGCACGCGGTTCGTCGGCCTGGCGGCACGTGAACCGGTGACGAACGATTCAATCTCGTCGAGCACTCCGTCGGAGTCGCCGGCAAACCACACATTGTCGTCCCCGTCGAACTCCACCAATCGCGCGTTCGGGATGCGTTCGGCGAGATAACGAGCGTGGCCGCCGGTCACGTGGCGATCACCGCGGCGGTGCAGCACCAGCGTCGGCGCCTGAATGCTTTCGAGCGCGGGCCGGACGTCGGTGCGCAGGTAAAGGTCAAAGATGGCTTTGAAGTAGCCGGGGCCGCCAGCCAGGCGCTCGCCGCGAGCCCACCATCGCCGCTTGCCGGCATCGCCGGCCCAACTCGGGGCCAGGTTATCCGCGACGGCGCCGGTCCCGACGGTGTCGCCGAAGGCGTCGACATACCGGGAGAAGCTCGGCTCGGGCATACCGCACGGGTAGTCGTCGGCTCGGAGATAGCGAGCGTATGGGCTCCAGAGCACCAGCGAGCGCACCCGCCGGGGATGGGTGGCGGCCAAGAGCATGGCGGGAAGGGTCGACTCCGACATCGCAAAGACTGACGCACACTCGCTCCCAACGGCGTCGAGCACCGCGGCGAGCCCATCCGTCCACGTCTGCATCGCCGGACGGTCCTGAATCGGCACCGCGTCCGAGCTTCCCATCCCGAGCAGGTCGGTCATGATCAGCCGGCTGAACGACGCCAGCCGACGCAGCTGGCGGGCGACGGTGGGCTCGTCCCACAGCAAGTCGATCGGGAACGTAGCGGTAGGGACGAAGAGGAGATCTGAGCCGCGGTCAGGGCCGACCTGATACGCGAGGTGCGTATCGCCGTCTCGTGCGTAGACGGTTTGAGGGACGGCCGCCATGCAAAAAGCATGCCACCGTCCCTGGCCTGCGTCGGGAGCGCGGTCGGTTAGGGGCGACGATAAAGTGAGTCGCTATGCGGCGATAGAAGGTGAGGCCTTCGATGAGCGACCTGACGACGCGGTTTGCCGAAATCGTCGGCGACCAGAACTTGCTGACCGGCGACGCAATCCCGGACGACTATTTCCACGACGAGGTGTTGACGACGGCGCCGCAGAAGCCCGCGTACGTCGCCAAACCCGCAAGCGCAGAAGAGGTTTCGCAGCTGCTGAAAGCCGCCTCGGAACATGGCGTGCCGGTGACGGCCCGGGGGTCCGGGACCGGCTTGTCGGGCGCGGCGATTCCGCGGGAAGGCGGGCTGGTGATCTCCTTCGAGCGGATGAACGCGGTCCTGGAGATCGATACGACCAACCAGGTAGCCGTCGTGCAACCAGGTGTGACCCTGACCGAGCTGGACGCCGCGACCGTCGATGCCGGGCTGAGCTACATGGTTCAACCGGGCGAGCTGTCCTCCAGCGTCGGTGGCAACGTCGGAACCAACGCCGGCGGGATGCGCGCGGTCAAGTACGGGATAGCTCGCCATAACGTGCTCGGGTTGCAGGCGGTGCTGCCGACCGGCGAGATCATCCGGACCGGCGGCAAGATCGCCAAGGTGTCCACCGGCTACGACCTGACCCAGCTCATCGTCGGCTCCGAAGGCACCCTGGCCTTGGCCACCGAGGTGACCGTCAAGCTTCATCCGCGACTCGACCACAGCGCCACCGTGCTCGCCCCGTTCGCCGACTTCGACCAAGTCATGGAGGCAGTACCCAAGATCCTCGCCAGCGGGCTGGTGCCCTACATCCTGGAATACATCGACAACATGACGATGGCCGCACTCGTCCATACCCAGAATCTGGAGCTGGGTATTCCCGATAAGATCCGCGACAGCTGCCAGGCGTATCTCGTTGTGGGGCTTGAGAACCGCACTGCCGACCGACTGGGCGAGGATGTCGAGCGGGCCGGTGAGCTGGTCGCTGAACTGGGTGCCGTCGACGCCTATGTGCTGGAAGGAGGCTCAGCACGCAAGCTGATCGAGGCGCGCGAGAAGGCGTTTTGGACAGCAAAGGCGATCGGCGCAGACGACATCATCGACACCGTTGTCCCGCGCTCCGCGATGCCGAAATTCCTTTCCGCCGCACGCGATCTGGCGGCGACCGCGGGCGGTGCCGCGGCCGGCTGCGGACACGCGGGCGACGGCAACGTGCACTTGGCCATCATCTGCAAGGACCCGGAGAAAAAGAAGAAGCTGATGACCGACATCTTCGCGTTGGCAATGGAATTGGGCGGCGCGATCTCCGGCGAACACGGCCTGGGCCGCGCCAAAACCCCGTACTTCCGCAAACTGGAAGACCCCGTCAAGATCGAGCTAATGCGCCGCATCAAACAGAGCTTCGACCCGGCGGGCATCCTCAACCCCGATGTTCTCTTCGCGGCGGAAGAAGCCTGAGCTAAGAATTGATCACCGGCAAGCCCTTGAAGTTCGAGGAGGAGCGGCAATGGCGGAACGATGGTTCTCCGATCGGGAGCTCGCGGAGATGGCACGGCCCACTATGGACCGTGCGATCGAGGCGCTCGATCGCGGCGACACCGACGCCGCACGAGCACTGTGCGAGGAGATGAAGCACGAGTGGCGCTACCTGCACGACCTGATGGCGGGCGGTCTGCTGGGCCTGATCAGCTTCGTGCAGGAGAGGCTGGGCGATGACGGGGTCGCCGAGGCCTGGCGCTACGGGAATGAGCGCGGCTGGCGGGGTGACGTCGAGAAGATCGAGGGCAGCGGCCGGCGACAGATCGTGCACGCGCTCGCCGCCACGTGGCGGGCGCACTCGTGCTCGGGCACCGGGCCGAACCCGGGCGCATTCGAGATCGAGGAGGACGAGGAGAAGTTCACCTTCCGGATGAACCCGTGCGGCTCGGGCCAGCGCCTGTGGCGAAACGGCGCCTACCGCGGTGAGCGCCCGCTGGGCGTCACGCACGAGGCGCACGACTGGAGCTATGGGCGCAAGGGTTTCCCGCTGTACTGCACGCACTGTTCGTTCATGAATGAGATCCAGCCGATCGAGTGGATCGGGCACCCGATGTACCCCTCCGACCCGCCCGACGACTACGACCGCGATCCCTGTACCTGGTACTGGTACAAGGACCCGGCGGACATCCCGGAGCGGCACTGGGCCCGCTACGGCCTGAGCAAGCCGGCCGCCGCGGGCGACGCCTGATGCTCGGCCTGACGCCGTCAGGACGGCGGGTCATCGTCACCGGCGCGACCGGGGGGATCGGCCGCGCGCTCGCCGAGACGCTGCTGGCGTGCGACTGCGCGGTGGCGGCCTGCGACGTGCCGGGCGCGCCCGTCGGCGACGTCACGGCGGTCACCGCGACGTTCGACGTTCGCGACCCGGAGGCCGTGCGCCGTGGCGTCGCCGACGCGATCGAGTCGCTCGGCGGCTGCGACGCGGTGATCGCCAACGCCGGGATCGTCGACACGATCCACCGCGCGGAGCGCTTCTCCGACGAGGAGTGGCGCAAGGACATCGAGACGAACCTGTACGGCGCCTTCTGGGTGGTGCAGGCGGCGTTCGAGGCGCTGCTGGCCTCCGGCGACGGGCGGATCGTGCTGATCTCCTCAGTCGCAGCCGAGGTCGGGCTCCCCGGGCAGGTCGCCTACGGGGCGTCGAAGGCGGGGATCGTCGGGATGGCGCACACACTGGCCGCGGAATGGGGTCCGCGCGGGATTCGCTGCAATGCGGTGATGCCCGGCATGATCGCCACCCCTAAGGTGCGCGCGATGCCCGCCGCCGCGCGGGATGGCGCGATGACCCAGATCCCGCTCGGCCGCTTCGGCGAGCCCGCGGAGCTGGCCGGCGTCGCCGCCTTCCTGCTCTCGCCGGCGGCGGCGTACATCAACGGAACGGTCCTCAGGGTCGACGGCGGATTCGGCCTGTCGATGCGATGACTCGGGCCCGTGGCCGCTCTTCGACGTATCGGTGGAGCGCTTGAAAGAAAACACCGTCCGCAGCGGGTCGGCCAGCGGTTTTGGCTCCGGGATCAGAGTTCGAGCGTCTGCGCGGTGTAGATCTCCCAGGTGGCGATCTTCCCGGTTTCGCGCATCAGCTCCTGCATCTTGGGGTCGCCGTACACCGCCTCCTGGATCTGGCCGAACTTGGTCCAGTTCTCGGCGGTGACGAGCATGGTCAGAGCGTTCGTCCGCTGCCCGCCGATTACGGTCACCAGCAGGGTGACGTTCTCCCCGCCGTGCTTTTTGACGATCTCGATCGACTTTTTGAGCTGCTTCTGCAGCTCGTCCCAGACCTCGCCCGACCGTGGGTGGATCGCCACCGCGTTAACAATCGTCATGTTCCCGACCTCTCTTCAAGAACGGCTTTGCGCCGCTTGATAACTGGCGTTGCCAGCAGCTGATTTAAGACGCGAACGCTGCTGCACGGCTAGTGCCAAAGGTCCCCCAGAGCAGGAGCTAATAGTCCGTTCGTTGCTGCGCGAACGACCCTGGGAAGCTGCCTGAGTGATCACTAGAGGGAAATACCGGGCTTATGACGGGCTCGGCTCAACATCGCCCGTCGCGGATCTGATAGACCCGCGGTACGAACAGGCCGGCCGAACTTGTCAACCCCGGCTCGGCGATGAATGGCGTGAGGGGTAATGCTGCTAGCTCGCGACGGTGATCCGGCGTGCCGTTACGGGTTCGGCTTTGCCCTTGAGGTCGAGCGTGACGACCTCGCCCCCGTCGACGGCAGCGATGCGCGCGACAGTCTCGGGCATGACGATCTCGCCCCCCGCCGCAACGCCTTGGAGCCGCGACGCGGTGTTCACGACGTCGCCAATTGCGGTGAAGTCGCGGATCTCGCCCTCGCCGACGATCCCGACGTACGCCGGGCCGACGTCCAAGCCGATGCCCACCTCGAGCCGCGGGCCCTTGCGCGAGCCGCGACCCTGCGTGCGCAGAATGGCGAGAGCGTCACTCACCATCGCGTCGACGTACCGGCCGTTGGGTGTGAGGGGCGGAAAGTAGAGGCCCATCACTTCGTCACCGATGAGCTTGTCGACGATCCCGTGCTGGACGATCACCTGCGTGAGCTCGGAGTAGAAGCGATTGAGGCGTGCGGCCATCTCGTCCGGTGGCAGCGTCTCGGCGAGGGCAGTTGAGTTGCGGACATCGGCGAAGAGCACCCCGATGGTCAGGGTCATGCCACCCTGGGGCGCCGCCTCGAAGCACACCTTGCACCACCGCGGATTCTTGCGCGACGGGCTCTTGTCCATCCGTCGCATCAGCCAGCCGCCGACGCCCGCGAACGGGTTGCCACAGGCCTCGCACCGCGGGGCGGACGGCAGCTTCGAGAGGAGCCGAACCCCGCGCCGAACCTTGGCATGGCCAAATAGTTCGAAGAATCGCGCCCACTCCTCCGCGTTCGTTTGCGCACCCTGGGGGCGTGGGGGCGTGCGCTCATTCGACATCCCTCATTCTCGCACCGCATGCTCATCGGCGACAGCTCTCATCAGATCTCTGTCGTGGTTCACCAGCACGTGGCTGAAGATTCGGCGGCGTCCCGTAGGCGCAAACCGCTTGAGCGCATACCCTGATCGGACTTAGCGTTACTTTTGCTGAGGTTGGAGTTGACGAGGCAATCACGTTCAACGTCAACAGGACGAAGAGGTGTGCTATGGAGCTCAAACAATTCATCGCCAAAGCAATGTTTGCCGGTGGCTTAGGCTTGACCGCCGTCGGACTTGGTATGGGCGCGGCAAATGCAGACCCGCCCTCTCCGCCACCGGTGCCGGCACCACCTGGCGTCCCGGCCGCGCCCGGCATGCCGGCCGCGCCCGGCGTCCCGGCCGCGCCCGGCGTTCCGGCCGCGCCCGGCGTTCCGGCCGCGCCCGGCGTTCCGGCCGCGCCCGGCGTCCCGCACTAATAAGCGGTAGGGGATTAGCGCCCGTCTTCCCGCCGCGCGGCGAGTTTGCAGCTGCGCGCGGCGGGTGAGTTAGTAGCGCCCGAAAGGGGTCACCTCACGGCGTGGGGCGTGTCGCCGGAGGACGTCGACCGCGAACTACAACCTCAAGCTTCGTAACGGTAAGGCGAACGGCCCCGGCTCGCGTAAGTGCCTGAGCAATCACTAAGTGGCAATACCTAGGGGACTATCACTCGTGCCCCGGCGAGCGATGGGATCAGCAGTACGCTCATGCCGTGCCGGACACGTTGTACGCATCTTGCGGTGATCTCAGCCTGGCGTATCAGGTGTTCGGCGAAGGGCCGGTCGAACTCGTCATCGTCGGGCCGTTCGTCAGCCACGTCGAGCTGGCCTGGACCCTCCCCGAATTCAAAGCGTTCGTTGAGCAGCTCGCCACGTTCTGTCGCGTTGCCCTGTTCGACAAGGCCGGGGTCGGGCTGTCGGACCCGGTGCCAAAAGTTCGCACGCTGGAGGATCGAGCGGCCGAGATCGAGGCTGTCATGGACGCAGCCGGCTTCGGACAGGCCGTCGTCTCCGGTCTGAGTGACGGTGGACCGGAGTCCATGATGTTCGCGGCAACAAGGCCGGAGCGAGTGCGGGCGCTGATCCTCTGCGGCACATACTCGTTTCACCCAGGCGAGTGGGACGACATGGATCGCGACCCGGCCGAGCTGCGGGCGCGCTTCCTTTCCGAGTTGGGTGAGGACTACACGCCGTCGATTGAACAGCTCGCCCGCTGGCTGGAAGCCGCGCGCGCCGTGCGCTCCGGGTGGGGCAGTGGTGCCGCAGCCAGCATCAGCGCGCCGTCGGTCCGGTCGATACGCCAGCTGGGAATGTTGGAGCGCATGAGCGCGAGCCCGGGAATGGCGCGGGCGTCATTCGAAGCGGCGTTTCGGACCGACGTGCGACCGATCCTGCCAACGATCACCGCCCCAACCCTGGTCATCCATGCCCGCGAGGACCCCGCGGTTCCGGTGCAGGGCGGCCGGTATCTCGCCGACCACATCCCCGGCGCGTGGTACCTGGAGGTCGAGGGTGTGGACCACGCACCGTTCTTAACCGAGCCCGACAAGATCCTGACCGGGATCGAGGAGTTCCTCACCGGCAGCCATGCCGCACCATCACAGTCACATCGCGCCCTGCGTACCGTGTTGTTCACCGACATGGTCGCCTCGACCCAACACGCCGCGGCGACCGGCGACCAGCGGTGGCGGGCGGTG
>NZ_DASPSP010000120.1:0-4848 GCF_035623875.1 Mycobacterium sp.
CCGACGGTGCGTCGTTGTCGGAGCCGGTCACGTCTTCACCTCCGAGACCGGGCCACTGTCACCATCATCCAGCGCGATGGTCACTCGCTTGGCATCCCAATCGCGGGGAATGTCGTCGAGGACCGCGGCCGTCACCAATACCTGCTCCGCCGAAGCCGCAGCCGCGGCCAGCGCCTCCCGGCGGGTGGTGTCGAGTTCGGCGAACACATCATCCAGCAATAACACCGGGTCGCCGCCGTCTGCGCGCAACAACTCATAGGCCGCCAATCGCAACGCCAAAGCCACCGACCACGATTCACCATGGCTGGCAAAGCCTTTCGCGCGTTGCTCACCCAGACGTAGCTCCAAGTCGTCGCGGTGAGGACCCACCAGGCACACCCCACGCTCGAGCTCGGCGTCCCGGCGCTGAGCCATCTGCGCCAGCAGCGCCGTACGCAGCACCTCCACGTCCGTGCTGTCGAACTCGACATCGACGTTGGCGCGATAACTGATCGCCGCCGACCGGGCGGCCGGCGCCAGCAGCTGATAGCTCTTCTGCACTTCGGGCGCCAACTCGTTCACCAACTCGATCCGGGCGGCCATCAACTCCGCGCCGTGGGCGGCCAGATGCCCGTCCCAAACGTCGAGCGTCTCCAGGCCGCCGCGATCACCACGAAACCGCGCGCCGGACACCGACTTCAATAACGCGGTGCGCTGGCGCACGACTTTCTCGTAGTCAGCCCGCAGCGCGGCCACCCGTGGCCGACGCAGCGCCGCCAAATCGTCGAGGTAACGACGGCGATCTGCAGGATCACCCCGCACCAGCGCCAGGTCCTCCGGCGCGAACAACACCGCACGGAGCACGCCGACGACCTCACGTGGACTGCGCACCGGCGACCGATTCAACCGGGCCTTGTTGGCTCGCCCGGCGGCGATCTCCAAGTCGATCGCACACTCACGGCCATCATTGACCACGATCGTCGACACCACCGCCCGTGACGCGCCAACCCTGACCAACGGCGCGTCGGTGGCTACCCGATGCGAGCCCAAAGTAGACAAATACCACAGCGCTTCAACAAGATTCGTCTTTCCATAACCGTTGGGCCCGACGAACACCGTCCGCCCTGGCGTCAACTCGAGTTCGGCGTGTGCCCACGACCGAAAATCCCGCAAACCCAGATGGCGGACGTACACCTGACCGCTAACCAGGAAGACGGACCGGCATCAACAGATAGACGTAGTCGGTCGAAACCGCCGGGAAAGGTCCAGTATCGGTGGGCTGTGGATCGTCGTCGGTGGCCGGCCGCAGCACCGCGGGTCGACTCGGCGTGGTGAAACCGAACGACACCCGCTCAGAATGCAACGACCCCAGCCCGTCGGTCAGGTATGTCGGGTTGAAGGCGATCGTGAGCGGTTCGCCCGCGAAATCGACCGCCACGTCCTCTTCGGCGCGACCGACATCGTCGGCGCCGGCCGACAGCCGCAGCACGTCGGCGGAGAATTCCATCCGGATCTGCGCACCGCGATCAGCGACTAGCGCGACGCGCTTAATCGCGTCAGTCAATTCGGGAACACCCATACTGGCCACCGCAGTGTGCTCGGTCGGCAGCAGCTGGCGGAACTTGGGGAACTCCGCGTCCAGCAACCGGGTCGTGCTGCGTTTGCCGTTCCCACTGATCCCGAGCAACCCGTCTTTGCCCACCGTGGGCCCAGACCCCAATGACAAATGCACCTCGGCACCGTCGGCGCCGGTCTTGGCTGCCTCCGCCAGTGTCTTGGCCGGTACCAATACCGCCGCCTCGACATCCGGTGTGGCTGCCGACCAGGTCAGCTCCCGAACCGCCAGCCGGAACCGGTCGGTGGCAGCTAACACCACCGCCTCGCCGGAAATCTCGACTCGGATCCCGGTCAACATCGGCAGCGTGTCATCGCGACCGGCGGCCACAGCGACCTGACTAATCGCTTCGGCGAACACCTCCGCTGACAACGCACCGGTTTCCTCGGGCAACGCGGGCAGTGTCGGGTAGTCTTCGACGGCCATCGTCGGCAACGAAAACCTCGCACTTCCGCACGTTAACGAAACCCTGGTGCCTTCCACCTGGACGTCGACGGGCTTGTCCGGCAACGCCCGGGTGATGTCGGACAACAGCCGACCTGACACCAAAACTGTTCCCGGAGAAGCGATTTCCGCCGCCAAACGTACTTCAGCAGAGACTTCGTAGTCGAATCCGGAGATGGTCAAGCCGTCGTCCGAGCCGGTTAGCAGGACACCGGCGAGCACCGGCACCGTCGGCCTGGTGGGCAGCGTCCGCGCCACCCACGCCACCGCATCAGCGAAGTCTTCGCGCACCAAGCGAAACTTCAAGTCGGTCAAGCCGACTTTGGTCGTCGCCACGTTCATCGCGTCCCTTCATCACCTCGAACAACAAGGCCAACGTCAGCGGCCCACCGCCGGTGCAGTGCAATTTCGCCGCTGACGGACGCCCCGTGCCCGTAACCCGCCTCGACGACCGAAACGGCAGTCGAACCACAACCGTAGAGCTTCCAGCGCCATCTTCAAAGCTAATCGGAACCAATGACACTCGGGGTGTTCTCGGGTCGACGCGTGGGTGTGGAACGGTCCGTCCCCAGGTGTCTTTTTCAAGAAGAAACTATGGAGAGATACCAGTAACAGTATTAAGGCCTGTGCATGTTGGGGACAGCATGACGTCTGTGCTGCTGAACGGAGCCAGGGGCTGTGGATGGCGAGTCGCACGGTTGTGTGGTTTGTGTGTAGTGGTTGGGGATCAGCCGCGGTTTGTGCACGCCGCGGTGAGTCCGGGGAAAAGCCCATGCAGGTTTGCCCACAGGCATATCCACCGCCGGCGGTGTGACTGGTGGGTTGGCAGTGCCGCAAGTTTTTTGGCGGTTGGTGGTGGGCCGGCGCTCAGCGCTTCGACCGCTGCCGAATCCGGGTGGTGAGTTCCTTGACATGATCGAAGACTTCGCGTCGTTCGGCCATCTCGGAGAGAATTTTGCGTTGGGCATACATGACCGTGGTGTGGTCGCGGCCGAATGCTTGCCCGATCTTCGGCAGTGACAGGTCGGTGAGTTCGCGGCACAGATACATCGCGATCTGGCGGGACTGGGCCAGGGCCCGAGTCTTAGCGGGACCCCGCAGTTCCTCAACGGTGGTGTCGAAGTATTCCGCTGTGGCCGCCATGATGGTCGCCGCGCTGATCTGCATGGTGCTGGCGTCGGCAATCAAGTCGCGAAGGACGATCTCCGCCAGCGCCTTGTCGATCGGAGTCTTGTTCAGCGACGCGAATGCGGTGACTCGGATAAGTGCACCCTCGAGCTCACGGATGTTGCGTTCGATGCTGGTGGCGATCAGTTCGAGCACATCGTCGGGGACCGCCAGACGCTCCATCTGTGCTTTTTTGCGGAGAATCGCGATGCGGGTTTCGAGCTCCGGTGGCTGCACGTCGGTGATCAGTCCCCATTCGAACCGGGTCCGGAGGCGGTCTTCCAGGGTGGCGAGCTGCTTGGGTGGTCGGTCGGAGGAGATAACGATCTGTTTGTTGGCGTTGTGCAACGTATTGAAAGTGTGGAAGAACTCTTCCTGGATACCTTCTTTGCCCTCGATGAACTGGATGTCGTCGACGAGCAGCACATCGACATCGCGGTAGCTGCGCTTGAAGGCGACCTTGCGATCGTCGCGCAGTGAGTTGATGAAGTCGTTGGTGAACTCCTCGGTGGAGACGTACTTGACTCGCATGCCGGGGAACAGCCGTTGCGCGTAATTGCCGGCCGCATGTAACAAGTGGGTTTTACCGAGACCGGACTCGCCCCAGATGAACAGTGGGTTGTAGGCCCGGGCCGGTGCTTCGGCAATCGCCAGCGCCGCAGCGTGAGCGAACCGGTTCGAGGCGCCGATGACAAAGGTGTCGAAGGTGTAGCGCCGATTCAAACTAGTGCCACCCGCTGCGTCGGCTTCGGTGTTATGCGGGCGTTCGGTGAAATAGGTGGGCCAGTCTTGATGTGCGCTGGCGAGAGCCTCGCGGTCTTCGTCGACCTCGTCGGCGTCGCCGGTCCAATCGTCGGGCGGTGCGCCGAGGCTGTCATCGGATTCGTCGGTGGCCAGCGCGGCGATACGCACGCCGAGTTCGATTTGTTGGCCGAGCCGTCGGCTGAGCGCTTCGGTGATCTGGGTGCGCAGGTGACGTTCGATCTCGTTCTGCACGAAGCTGCTGGGCACCGACAGGAGAGCAAACCCTTCAACGATCGTCAGCGGTTGCACGAGGTTCAACCACGCCCGTTGCTGTGGTGTCAGTGGTGGAGCATATGGTTCGCCGTTGGGTATGGCGCCGTCGGCGGAGATCTCACCGTTGAGTTCGGAGACGACCGCATTCCAGACCGTCGCGAAACTTGATCCGGAATCCTCGGTCAACGACGGATCCCCCTGATTTGACGTCGACGTACAACAGTTAGCTGTGACCACGAACTGTCCACATGGTTATCCACAAGTGTGGACAGGACAGCCGCCGTCGCGCCGCAGTTTGCCGCGGACGGCACGGGAGATCGGCGCTCGAAACAGCCAGCGTGGGTCATCTGGCCAAGAAGCCGATCCGCCATCCTCGCTTCGTTGTCGTGCGCCGTTCCAGTCTGAAACGGCATTGCCCGAAGTTAACAGTTTTCCTGCGCAGTGCCAACCGTTCTGGAACATTGGTGCGCGCTTTCATAGGATAGCGGGCCAACCGCGGTGGCGGGTGTGGTGTTACTTAAAAATCGCGGTGAGGTTGACTGCCGAGAAGGCCAGGTTTGACCCGGCGAACGCTGCTGCGTACCCTCGTACAGTCGCCCGAAAGTCGGCGATACGGCTGCGATCCG
>NZ_DASPSP010000107.1:0-21266 GCF_035623875.1 Mycobacterium sp.
TGCTCGACGGTCAGCTGACGATCGCGGGCATGGTGTCCCAGCCGCGAACGGTCGCGGTTCGTGATCGGCGAGCGTTATCGATGTCGATGTCCCACTTGGGAAAGCGGCTGAGTACCTCATCGAGAGCGATGCGCCCTTCGAGTCTGGCCAGCGGCGCGCCAAGGCAGAAATGGGCGCCGCGACCGAAGGTCAGATGGCCGCCGGGTTTGCGGCGAATGTCGAAACGATCGGGATCGGCAAACTGATGCTCGTCACGGTTGGCCGAGGCCAGCATGAGCAACAGCGCGCTGCCCGCCGGGACCGTCTGACCGTGAAACTCGACATCTCGCGTGACATATCGGGCGACGTGGGGACCGGGCGGTTCGTATCGCAACAGCTCTTCGATCGCCGACGGGATAAGCGATCGGTCTTCTACGATCTCTTGGCGCTGATCAGGGTGCTCGGCCAGTACCTTGCCCATCCAGCCGAAGAGCCGGCCGGTCGTCTCCACACCGGCCCCCGCGATGACCGCAAGGAAGATCAGCAGTTCGCCGGTGCTCAGCCGCCGTGTCGTGCCTGACTGGTCCTCAAACTCGACGGCGAGCAACTCGGTGATCAAATCGTCGGAGGGGTTCTTCTTGCGCCACTTGACGTAATCGCTGAACATGTCGCCGTCGAAGTAATGATCCTTTTTCACCGGCAAAGGTTGGCCCGGCGCGTTGCGCAGCACCCGGTGCGCCTCGGCACGAACTGAGGGCTGGTCGGCGTCGGGGATACCTACCAGCATGCCGATTGTCTTCATAGGAAGTTCGGCACCCAGATCCCTTACGAAGTCGAATTTTTCACAACCGATCAGTGGATCAAGACAGGCGGCGCAGAAAGCCCGGACCTTGTCTTCGAGCGCTTTCATCTTTTTTGGCATGAATGCTCGCGACACTAGCGCCCGATGAATGGTATGCAGCGGCGGGTCCTCATTGATGAACACTCCAGGCGGCATCACCGGGTCGGTCTTGACTACTTCCAGGATGTCACCTTTGGCCGAGCTGAGCCGCTGCGGATCGCGCAGTGCAGCGTCGACGTCGGCGTACCGGCTCAGACCCCAGAAGTCGTGGCGCTCGTTGTAATACAAGGGCGCCTCATCGCGCAACTGCCGGTAGACCGGGTAAGGGTTGACATCGATGTCGAGATCCCACGGGTCGTAGTACAGGTCGCTCAACGTCCCTCCTCGTCCATGACTGTACGAGAGTACAGCATCTGCTGTACGCTCGTACAGTCGGTGTGGACGGAGGAATGGTCAAGTGAGCAATCGGTTCTCTCTCGAAGGTCGAGTTGCAGTGATCACCGGAGGCGGTACTGGAATCGGGCGAGGCTCGGCCTTGGTGCTCGCCGAGCACGGAGCCGATGTCGTGCTCGCCGGTCGACGTCGCGACCCACTCGAATCGACCGCCAAGGAGGCACAAGCTCTCGGGCGGCGGGCACTCGCGGTGTCCACTGACGTCACCACTGCCGAGGCATGTCAAGGCCTTATTGACGCGACGCTACAAGAGTTCGGTCGAATCGACATCCTGGTGAACAACGCCGGGGGTGCTGAAACCAAATCAATCTTGAAGTGGCCCGACGACGACTTCGACCATGTCATCGCGCTGAACTTCGGCGCGGTCTGGCATCTGTCGCGCGCCGCGGCCAAGCCGATGCTCGAACAGGGCAAGGGGGCGATCGTCAATATCTCTTCGGGAGCAAGCCTCGTGGGCATGCCGCAGGCCGCGCCCTACGGTGCGGCCAAGGCGGCGGTGAATAACCTCACCGCCTCGATGGCCGCTGCTTGGACAGGAAAGGGGCTCCGGGTCAACACCATCGCCGTCGGTGCGGTTCGTGCCGCGACGCTGATCGACGACGCGGCACGGTATGGGCTCGATCCGGAGGCAATCGGAATGACTAACGCATCAGGGCGCCTGGGCGAACCCGATGAGATCGGCTATGGCGTGTTGTTTTTCGCGTCTGATGCGTCGAGCTTCTGTTCGGGTCAGACGCTGTTCATGCACGGTGGCCCGGGACCGGCAGGCATCTAAAATGACGCGAGTCGCAGTGGTCACCGGGGGCGGATCGGGCCTGGGGCAGACGATTTCAGAGTATTTGGCACACGATGGGCGTCGGGTCGCAGTGCTGGATATCAACGGCGAAGCTGCCGACAAGGTTTCATCTGATCTGACTGGCAGAGGAGCAAACGCGATCGGGGTACAGGTTGACGTATCCGATCCCGACGCCGTGTCAATGGCTTTCGAGAGTGTCCGAAACAACCTCGGTCCAATTGAGGTTCTGGTCACGAGCGCGGCGGTTGCCGGATTCACCCGCTTCGACGAGATCGGATTCGACGAGTGGAACAGGTATCTGGCCGTCAACCTCACCGGCACATTCCTGTGCCTGCAAGCCGCTCTTCCAGATATGGTCGCAGCGCAGTGGGGCCGCGTGGTCACGATCTCGTCGGCGGCCGGCCAGACCGGTTCGATACGGCAGGGCCATTATTCGGCGTCCAAAGGCGGAGTCATCGCCTTGACAAAGACCGTTGCGTTGGAATACGCCGCCAAGGGAATCACGGTCAACACCGTTCCGCCGTTCACGGTCGACACCCCGATGTTGCGCGAGGCTCAGAGCGCGAAAAAGCTTCCACCGAGCGAGATCCTGGCCAGGGCGATTCCTGCGGGGCGACTGGGCACCGGTGAAGACATTGCGGCCCTCTGCGCGTTCTTGTGTTCAGACTCGGCGAGTTATATCACCGGCCAGGTTATCGGTGTCAATGGTGGCGCTGTGATCTGAGGTGGGCAGTCCGCCTCATCAGGAAGCGGTGACGGGTTCCTCGCCCACCAGCGTGGTGCGGTGCATCAGCCGGACCGACGTGGGCTCGAACGGCAAGGCGCGGTGCAGCATACCCGTGTTGTCCCACATAACGAGGTCACCCTTGCGCCACTTGTGACGCAGCGTGAACTGGGGTTGTGTCGACCAATCCACAAGGCGGTCCAGCAGCGCGCGCCCCTTCTTGGCAGGCCAGCCTACGATCTCGTCCGCGGTGGCACCCAAAAGCAGCGACTGGCGCCCATTGCTACGCGTCCAGACCAGCGGATGCACTCGGGTGGGGACGCGATCCCACGACCGCCGTTGGTCGTCGGTTGCGTCTTGGTTGGCCAGGGATTGCGCGTGCGCAAAACTGTGCACGACCTGCAAATCGGCGATCTCGGCACGCTCGTCGTCTGTCAAGGCGGCGTGCGCAGCATAGGTGTTGGCGAACTCGGTGTCGCCGCCAGCCGGATCTACTGCGCGCGCCGTGAGAAGTGTTGCTTTTTGCGGGTATTCGTCAATGGCGCCGTCGATGTGCCAGTGGAAATTTCCCTGCCGGTATGAGGCCAACAATGCGTTCGTCTTGGTCGGATCCAGAGTGATGGTTTGGATTTCCGGGTAGTGGTGCTCGCCGGTTGGCTGCACTACGAGCTTTCCGAGCAGCTGGCTAAATGCCAACAATTGTTCGTCGCTGATGTTGACCTCGCGGTAGACCACGACACCGTGCTCGTCGAGGGCGTGCTGCGCTTCTGCGGCAGTTTGAGGCTCGACCAACTGGTCCGCGGTCATGCCGATGATCTCTAGGCCTACGGTAGGCGTAATCGCATTAATGGTGACCGGCATTGTCTGCTCCTTTGTTATGACACCAGTTCGCGCAATAGATCGGTCGTTCGCCGCACCGACTTGCGTTTGTCTTCGCCAACGGCAAACACCGCTGCCCAGATGTCGGTGGCGCCGGCATCAAGCAGCGACTGCAACTGGGCACGCACTGATGCCTCGTCTCCGACTACGGCGGCCTCGGCGGGATCGGTCGCACCACCGATCGTCAAAATGCGTTGATAGTTGGTCATGCCCGAGTACATGCCCGAGGATGCGGCCGCTGCCGCTCGCGCCTCTGCTTCGTCGTCGTGGACGGCCACGGGCAAGCCGGCCACGATACGGGGTGGTTGCCGACCGGCCGACGAGGCGGCGGCGTGCAATTTGGGAACGACGTGCGTGGCGATCGCACGTGTCGATGCCATCCACAACACGACTCCATCGGCCAGCTCACCTGCAACGCGCAGTAACCGCGGACCCAGCGCCGCTAGCAAGACCGGTACTCGCTGTTGAGGTTTCACGCCACGTCCCTGCATGTGCACCGACCAGTCGTCGCCATCGAAATCGACATCCTGGCCACGCAGCAGCGCGGTGATGATCCGAAGGTACTCCTCGGTGTTTCGTCCCGGGTGCTCATAGGACAGCCCGTATACGCCGCGGATGAGCGGCTCGTGTGAGGGACCGATCCCAAGGGTGAAGCCGGGGCGGCCGATGGCGTCAACCACCGATGCGATCCGCTTGGCCTGCAACAGCGGATGGCACGGGTAGGTCTGTAGCACCGCGGTGCCCAGCTCGATCGAGGTGGTCTGCGCACCCGCGAGCGCCATCGCGACCAGAGGGTCGCCGCACACTTCGCTGGCGTACCACAAGGAACTGAATCCGTCTGCTTCGGCTTGTTGAGCCTGCGCGACGATCCGCGCGGTCGATGAACCACCACCGGTCAAACCGATACGCATGCTGTACGACAGTACAGCACGAGGTGTGCTGTACACCAGTACAGCATGCTGCGGATGGCTACGAGCGCGATCGGCGCGAGGAGGCCTTGAGCTTGCGGGTGCGGGACTTCGGCTCCATGGAGTCGAGATACTTTTCGAACGCCGCCACAAGTTGGCGGTGCCCCATGCTCACGTCAATACTGTCTTCCAGGCTGAGGTATTTGGGCAGGCTCGTCAGCAACAGCGCCATGGCGTCGGGCGTGAACCTGTCATCAAGGAAATTGGTGTTGCCGTATTTCCTTTTTAGAGCTTGGAGCTGGGCTCGGCGAATCTTCTCGGTTCCTTCGGTGATCTCGGCGCGCACCGTTGGCCGGTGGTTGCCCAGCGCCATCAGTTCCATGCTCAGCCCGCCGGCGGCCTCGCTCCGGCTGTATTCCCAGAGCACACGCAGTGGCTCATCCGGGCGCCGCTCCAGTGCGTCTGTCCAGCGGGCGATGTCGCGTTCAATCAAGCGCCTGATCAATGCCGCGAACATGCTGTCGAGGGTGGGAAAATAATACTGGATCAGGCTCGAGGTCACGCCGGCTTTGTTGGCGACCGCCCGGTAGCTGACCCCCGCGTAGCCCTCATCGAGCAGCAGCCCCTCGACGGAATCGAGCACCGCATCGCGAGTTTTCGATGTCTCTGCGCCCACACGGCGATTGGTTACCGTGGCCCCCACCTCCCGATCAGTATGCCGAACGGCTACGCTCGCCCATGTTGTTACTGTACGATCGTACAGCACGCACTGCCGTCGCGGGCATTTGAGCCGCCTTGAAGGTTACGGCACCTGCGTGTCAGTCCAGAGGAGATCACGATGGAAACCGAGCTAACCGCCGTGAAACGGGATGTCGCCTACCTGATGGATCGCACTACGATCATGGACTGCATCGCCGGTCACGCACGTGGTTGCGACCGCCATGACCTTGATCTGATCGCCGCGGCCTATCACGGCGACGGCATTGACGAGCACGGCAGCATGACCAACTTGGGCGCTGAGTACGGTGATTGGGCCAACCGCACACATGCGGCGACATCGCAGGTCCACACGCACAACATCACCACTCACAGTTGTGAGATCGACGGCGACAACGCCCACGCCGAAAGCTACGTCATAGTGGTGCTATTGAGTCTTGACGGCCGAACCGCTCAGTTCATCAGCGGTCGATATATTGACCGGCTGGAGCGGCGGGACGGGCGCTGGCGCATAGCAGTTCGCAGATCAACGGTCGAGGTGATGTTCCTGGCCGACGCATCGGTGCTGCAGTCGTCGTTCTTCAAAGACACGGGGTATCCGGTGGGCACTCGAGACCGCAGCGATCTGTCCTACCAGCGCCCGTTATCCATCGACACGCCGGCACCTAAACGGTGGTAGGCGGCCAGCGATCCCTACATTGACTCGGCGAGGCCCTCTCGCAGGTCATCGTCGAGTTCGATACCCAGGGAGTTCACCATCCACGCGACCGTCGCGTATGCACCGGCGGTGAAGATGATGTCGAGAATCTGCCGAGCGTCCAAGTGCTCGATCAACACCGCCCAAGTTTCGTCCGCGATCACACCGTCGCGGTCCAGTTCGCCGACCGCGCGTAACACACCTGCGTCGAGCTTGTCCCAAAGCGGCGCATCTGGTCCCCAAGCGATCCAAGCGATTTCGAGGTCAGTCAAACCTGCGTCGCGGGCCAGGAACACATGCTGCGCCCACTCGTAGCTGCAGTTGCGCAGCACGGCCATGCGCATGATGACCAGTTCGCGTTGGCGTGCAGGCAGGGTTGTCGTCCGTAACAGATGGCCGTTGAGGGTGAAGAACGCCTTCGCAAGGGCTGGATGGTGGGCGAGCGCACCCAGAATGTTGGCGCCCCGACGACGGTTGTCGCCGGTCAGCGAGTGCCGGTGCCCAGGTGGGGTCATCGCCACCAACGCATCGCGCATTTCGGGCGGCCAGTTCTTCACCGGCAATGGTCCCATCCGTGTCATCGTGTCAGTCCCTCCACGTGGTTCGGCGAGCACGAGGCGCAACAGTTTGACATCGGTTGTTCCTCACAGATGTGTTTCCGAGCTGTACGACTACCCTTGTGCCCTACGACCGTATAGGCTATACAGGCGTACAAACATTGGGAAGATCCCGTGCCTCGACCAGAAGGGACAGCTGTGGAAAGTGTGGGAGCCCGATCGGCCGCGGACGCTGTGGACTTGGAGGTCGCCGACTTCTTCACCGACACCGAATTAGTCAGTGACCCTTACCCGTACTTCGATGCGCTACGGTCGCGTTGCCCAGTGCACCCGGTGGCCCATCCCGGCGTTGTCGCGGTGACCGGCTACGACGAAGCGGTGGAGGTATACAAGGATGCATCGACGTTTTCGTCGTGCAATTCTGTGGGCGGCCCCTACCCTCCCCTGGAAGTACCGCCCAGGGTGCGCGACATCACTGAGGTTATCGAAGCGCGTCGTGATCAGTGGCCGATGAACGAGTTCATGGTCACGATGGACGGTGCGACCCACGAAGCCCAGCGCAGCCTATTGCGGCGCCTGTTGACCCCGCGCCGGCTCAAAGAGAACGAAGCTGCCTTAGTGGGCATTGCCGACCGTTGCATCGACGAATTCATCGGCACTGGTAGCTGCGAAGTCATCAGCGAGTATGGCAAACCGTTCACCACGCTGGCGATCGCCGACCTACTAGGGGTGCCCGAAGGGGATCGCGAAGAAGTCCGCCAGGTCTTGGCGGGCAGCACTATCGCCGTCGTTGGTGACGAGCAGACCCTTGCGGTCAATCCGCTGGAATTCCTGTTCGATAAGTTCCGCACCTACCTCGAGGATCGACGGCGCGAACCCCGTGACGACGTCCTCACTCAACTAGCCACTGCTACATATGACGACGGCTCACTGCCGGACCTCGATGCGATCGTGCGCACCGCCGCGTTCCTGTTCGGGGCTGGCCAAGACACGTCGGCGCGCATGCTGTGCTCCGCACTTCGGATCATTGCTGACAACAAGGATATTCAGGGACGCCTACGCACCGAGCGTGATCTGATTCCCGAATTCATCGAAGAAGTGCTGCGCCTGGAAAGCCCGACGATGAGTGACTTCCGGATGACTCGGGTAGACACCACGCTCGGCGGGGTTGACATTTCGGCGGGAACTACCGTGATGATTCACCCCGGTGCAGCCAACCGCGACGAGCGCCGCTTCCAGCAACCCAACGAGTGCCGCTTGGGACGTGCGAACGTGCGCGAACACATAGCTTTTGGCCGTGGCGCACATTCGTGTCCGGGCGGTCCGTTAGCTCGCGCAGAAGGGCGCGTCACGCTCGGCCGTTTCCTCGATCGCACGCGCGACATTTCGATCTCCGAACCCGACCATGGACCTCAGGGGCAGCGGCATTTTGACTACGACCCCACGTTCATCGTGCGTGGATTGAGCAACCTGCACATCACCTTTACCCCGGCCGAGTGAGACCGCTAGCCCCTCAAGAAAGAAGACAACAACCATGAGCAAGGTTGCCGTGGTGACCGGTGGCGCCTCGGGCATCGGTCAGGCGATCAGCCAACGTTTGGCCAAGTGCGGGAATAAGGTGGCCATCTTTGATCGGCAAGGCGAAAGGTTAAAGCTTCAAGTCGCGGCATTGCGGGACAACGGCTTTGAGGCAAGCGCGTTCAATGTAGATGTCACCGACCGCCCCGCGGTCGACTCCGCGGTAGCCTCGGTCCGCGACGAGTTCGGGCCTATCCAAATATTGGTGACCAGTGCCGGCGTCACCGCATTCGAGCCGTTCACCCAAATCACCCTCGATCAGTGGAACCGCACGTTGGCGATCAATCTGACTGGAACCTTCAACTGCGTGCAGGCCGCAATCCCCGACATGATCAGCGCCGGCTGGGGTCGGATCGTCACGATCTCCTCCGCTGCGGGACAAACGGGCGCACCGAATCAAGCTGACTATGTCGCCTCCAAGGGGGGCGTTATCGCGTTGACGAAGGCGCTGGCGTTCGAATTCGCATCTCACGGGATCACCGTCAACACGATCCCGCCCGGACTGGTAGATACGCCGATGGCGCACGCCGCCGAAGAGCAAGGCAAGTTGCCCAGCATCAAGGACCTTGGGGCCATGATGCCGCTCAAACGCGTAGGCACAGGGGAGGACATCGCGGCCGCATGCCAATTCCTCTGCTCAGATGAAGCGGGCTACATCACCGGAGCACAGATCAACGTCAACGGCGGGGTGTACATGTGAGATCTGAAATATCCATAGAGGTCCATGTCAGCACCCGCATTCGTAGTAGTGAAGGAGATTGGACGTGGGCGAAATGGGGCCATTGACAAGAAAAGTCATGCAGTATCAAGAGACCGTGCGGCAGTTGGTGCCGACGGTTAAGACAGCGGAAGACTGGGCCCCATTGGCCGCTCTGATCGCAATCGACCGCTTTGAACGGATCGGTACTTACCTCGAAGTCCAAAACTGGCAGCAATACGCCGAAATGTTGACCGGATGGGCTAACTCAGTCGATTCTTTCGAAACAACCGTGCGACGCGTGAACGAGCTTTCGGAACTCGTTTACTTCGAGATCGAAGAGCGACACTTCTTCGGCGGCCACGCGCATGTCGTGAACTCGATGAGTGTTTTCCAGTTCGACGCCGACGCGAAGATCTGTCACGTCGCCGTCTATCTGCAACAAGCTCCCCCAGAGACGACACATCGTCCCGGCGGCGCGACCACATAAAGAAGGGCCGCTAAGCCGCGGCCCTTCCGAGTGGAGCTGCCGGGAATCGAACCCGATGCCCTACCTGGGCAAATGCGTTCTGAACTGCCGGTTCGTTCCGTTTCGGTCCGATTCAGTCCCGTTCGTTACCTGCGGTTTCGTTCTCAGGTCTTGACGGCGTCAATCCACACTGGGTGCCCACAGGACCGGGTGCAGGGTAAGCGCGGCGGAGATGACCCTTACTTTGTAAGAATGGTTTGCTATGTCGCGTTCATTCGACAGCGTGACCGAATCGCCCGCCAGCGTTGAACAAATTCATGCGGCGTTCGGCCGCGAGGACTATTGGCTAGCCCGCATTGCGGCCGGTGACGCCACCACCACGCTGGATTCGCTGATCGTCGATGCCGACGGCACGGTGTCAGTGCGCGCCACCCAGCACCTGGGTCGCCAACTACTACCCGGACTGATTGCCAAACTCGTTCGCGGCGACCTGAAAATCGTGCACAGCGAGACGTGGAGACCGGACGGTAACGGCCAGGTACGCGGGCAGGTCAGCGTCTCGGCTTCCGGCGGGTTGGGATCAGGCCGTGCGCAAGGGTGGCTGGCGCCCGCGGGCAACGGCTCGCAACTGCGCCTCGCCGTGAAAGTGGAGGTCAAAATCCCGTTGATAGGCGGCAAACTCGAGAAGTCCATCGGAGCTAATTTGGCCGAGAGCATCCCTGCGGTGCAGCGTTTCACTACCACGTGGATCGCCGAACATGCATGACATTGGGCCTGCGAACGCGACACATAGTACGAACCTGTCGAGATCCTCCCGACTGCGACGGTCATCGTGGCCGCTGTTCGTCGGTGCGCTGAATTGTGTTGCTGTCCAGCCACTCCAACATATCCGACCAGCGGTGATCTTGACGCGAACTCCGAGCCGCGTGATTTTATGGCTTTGACCAGCATCTTCTCAGTGGAGCTGCCGGGAATCGAACCCGTGAGTTGGCCTGCAGAAATACCGTTTGACCTGCGTAGATGTGCGTGCAACTACGGCTGATTACGCCAAAGCACTTGGGATTACGCCGGATTTGTTGGCGGCGCCAACACGCAGACGGGGAAGATTACGCACGACGGCCTCGTTTGCCAGGGCACCCGGCGCTGATGGTCCAGTCATTGGAACGTGCTCGCGGAATGTCCATCGGACGCCGTTCAACCCCTGACCAGCGCCGAAGGATGATGTCATGGCCATCGCCTTGGCTCAGCGAGACCTTCTGATCGGCGACGCGGTCGCGCCACCGCGCCGCTGCTTGCCTTCCTTGTGTAACTTCGTTATGGTATTCTATAATTTCGTTATAGAGACCTACATGGAGGGACCGCAATGACACAGCAAGTACAGGGCGAGCTCGTGATCGAGGACCACGGAGCGGTGCTGGTCGCACGGGTGGACGGCGGGCCGCACAGCCTGTTCGGCATCCAAATCGCCAACCAACTCGATGCGCTGGTCGACCGCGCCGACCGCGACGCCAAAGTGCACGCTGTGGTGTTCACCGGCGCCCGCGAAGGCCGGTTCGTCAGCCACGCCGACGTGCGATGGTTGCAGGCCGAAGGTGCGGCGGTGCCGGAGTTGAATCGCCGTGCCGCCTCGGCCGCGCTGAGGCTGGCCCGCGGCATCGACCGGGCCCGGGCCCTGGACCCGGTGGTACAGAAGACCCCGCTGCGCGGGGTCGCCCAGCTCGACCGGCTGCACAACACGTTTCTGCGGATGAACGCCAGCGGCGTCATCTTCGTCGCCGCCCTCAACGGCTCGGCGCTAGGCCTGGGCGCGGAATTCGCCTGGGCGTGCGATCTGCGGGTAATGGCCGAAGACGAGAAATTCTTCATCGGCCAGCCCGAGGTCCTGCTGGGCATCATGCCCGGCGGCGGCGGCAGCCAACGCCTGACCCGGCTGATCGGCACCCACAAGTCGCTGGTCGCGATCTTGGAGGGCAAGCCGTTCACACCCGCCGAGGCTCTGGCCAACGGTGCAGTCGACGAGGTAGTGCCCACCGATCAGGTGGTGTCGCGGGCTGTCGAGGTCGCCGAGTACTTCGGCCGGCGCACCAAGGGCTCGGTCGAGGCGATCAAGCGCTCGGTCTACTTCGGCGGATCGATGTCGCTGCCCGAGGGCTTGCACGTGGAGCGCACCGAGTTCCTGGGCACCGACCAATCCCTCCGGGGCCAGCAGCTGATGCTGCAATACCTCGCCGACATCGACTCAGCCGGGGAGTTGCCGCTCTATCACGGTGACACGTACGACCAGGCCCTGGAATCGGGCGTGGTGCCCGCACTCGGCGCCAACGGCGCGTAGGTGACGCGTAAATGAGTGCCACGCAATCGTTCAGCCGCCACGACGCGTCGTTCGCCTCCGGCAGCGACACCTGCGCGGCCTGGCTCTACCTACCGACGGGCGTGACCGCACCGCCGGTGGTGATTTTGGGCCACGGCCTGGGCGGCACCCGGGAGATGCGCCTGGATGCCTTCGCCGAACGCTTCGCCCAAGCCGGCATCGCTGCGCTGGCGTTCACCTACCGGCACTTCGGTGACAGCACCGGCCAACCGCGCCAACTATTGTCGATCAAACGCCAGCTGGCCGACTGGGACGCCGCCATCTCCCACGTCAAGGGTCGCCGCGATGTCGACGGCACCCGTATCGCCGTGTGGGGCAGCTCCTTTGGTGGCGGCCACTCCATCACCGTTGCCTCGCGGCACCCCGAACTCAGCGCTGCGGTGGCCCAATGCCCGTTCACCGACGGGTTGGCGTCCGCGCTGGCGCTGGGACCACTGGCCTCGCTGAAGGTGCTGCCCTCCGTGGCCAAGGACTACGCCTCGATCCTGCGCCGGCGGCCACCGGCGATGATCCCGCTGGCCGGCCCGCCCGGGTCGCTGGCACTGATGAACGCCCCGGACGCGCTACCCGGCTATCAGGCGCTGCTAACGGCGGACACGACGTTCTGCAACGAGGTCGCCGCCCGCGTCGCACCGACCATCATGACCTATCGGCCCGGACGGGCGGCCCACAAGATCGCATTCCCGATCCTGTTCTGCATCAGCGACACCGACACCGTCACCCCGCCCGAACAGACCGAGCGCTACGCCAAGACCGCGCCGCGCGGGGAGATCAAGCATTACGACGCCGGTCACTTCGAGTTCTACCTCGGCGAACCGTTCGAGCAGCTGGCCGCCGATCAGATCGAATTCCTCACCCGCCACCTGCAGCCAGCCGGAGTTCGGTCGTGACCGCCGATCCCGCTGATGCCCTGGGCAGCCGGCTGCCGCTGGCCGATCCCGCGGCGCTATCCCCTTGAATCCCGTCGGCAAGACCGACAAGGCCCCGCTACGCGCCGCCCACGCCGCACCGGCGGCCCCCGCACCCGATCAGGAAGCAACACGATGAAGGCGTTCGCACTGACCCGCTACGGCAAGACCAACAACGTCGCCGCCGTCGAACGCGCCCAACCCGAGGTAGGCGACGACGACGTCCTGGTCCAGATCCACGCCGCCAGCATCAACCCACTGGACCTCAAGATCCGCAACGGCGAACTCAAACCGCTTCTGCCCTACACACTTCCGATCGTGCTGGGCAATGACCTGGCCGGTGTCGTGGTCAAGACCGGCCCGCATGTGCAGCGCTTCAAGCCAGGTGACGCCGTATTCGCCAAGCCCAACCAGGATCGCATCGGCGCCTTCGCCGAGTACCTCGCCGTCAACGAGGACGACGTCGCCCCCAAACCCGAACGCCTCGACATGACCGAAGCGGGGTCGCTGCCGCTGGTCGCGCTGACCGCCTGGCAGGCACTGGTCGTCAAGGCTCGCGTTCAACGTGGGCAGAAGGTGCTCATCCACGCCGGCTCCGGCGGGCTGGGTAGCATCGCCATCCAGCTGGCCAAGCACTTGGGAGCCACGGTGGCGACGACGACGAGCGCCGGCAACGCCGGCTGGGTCAAGGATTTGGGCGCCGACGTCGTCATCGACTACAAGACCCAGGACTTCGCCGACAAGCTGAGCGGCTACGACCTCGTGTTGGACACCCAGGGTGGTACCACGTTGGAGAAGTCGCTGCGAGTGCTCAAGCCCGGTGGCGCGGTGATCTCGGTGGCCGGACCGCCCGACCCGATGTTCGCGCGCGAGTTCGGGGCGAATTGGTTTCTGGTTCAGGCGATGCGGGCGCTGAGTTTCTCCATCCGACGCAAGGCCAAAAAACGCTCGGTGACCTACTCCTTCCTGTTCATGACCGCCAACGGCGAGCAGCTGCGCGAACTGGGTGCCCTCCTCGATGCCGGGGTGGTCCGCCCCGTCATCGATCGGGTTTTTCCGTTCGAGGACACGCTGGAGGCCCTGGCCTACGTCGAGAGCGGGCGCTCCAAGGGCAAGGTCGTCGTGACCATGACCGACGAAGGTCAGTGACCGTGACCGCCGACGTGTTCGACTTCGACTGGCTGGTCATCGGATCCGGATTCGGTGGCAGCGTCTCGGCGTTACGGCTGTCGGAGAAGGGGTTTCGCGTCGGTGTACTCGAACGGGGCCGCCGCTACGAGCCCGAAGATCTGCCCGCCTCGGCGTGGCAGTCCAACAAGTACACGTGGGCGCCGCGACTGGGCAAGCTGGGCATCATGCGGACCTCGATGTTCCGCCACGTCTTCTTCCCGTCCCAGAGCGGGGTCGGCGGCGGCAGCCTGGTCTACGGCGGAGTGCTGTACCGCGCCAAGAAGGAATTCTTCGACGCCGCCCAGTGGAATCACCTCGGCGACTGGGAGCACCTGCTGGCCTCGCACTACACCACCGCCGAGCGGATGCTCGGCGCCGCGCCGGTCCCGTTCGATTCAGTGCACCAGCAATGGATCCGGGAGATGGGCCGCCACTTCGGCACCGAGGACACCGTCACCCGGGCCCCCACCGGAGTGTTCTTCGGCGAGCCCGGCAAAACGGTGCCAGACCCCTACTTCGGCGGCGCGGGCCCCGACCGCACCGGCTGCATCCGTTGCGGCGGCTGCATGGTGGGCTGCCGGGTCGGGGCGGTGAACTCGCTGACCAAAAACTACCTGTGGTTCGCCGAACACAACGGTGTGCAGATCTTGCCCGAACACCAGGTCGTCGACGTCACCCCGCTGGGCAACCCCGACGGCAGCGACGGCTACCGGGTCACCACCGAACACCCCCGCGGCGGGCGCCGCCGCGACCGCCACACCTACGCCACCCGCGGAGTGGTGTTCGCCGGCGGCGCGCTGGGCACCAACGAACTGCTGGCCACCTGCAAACACGGCGGCTCGTTGCCCCGCGTCAGCGATCGGCTCGGCGAACTGGTGCGCACCAACAGCGAATCCGTGCTCACCGTGCTGCTGCCCGAGGACCGCGGCAGCTGGCGCGACGTCACCGCCAGCAGCAGCGTGCACGTCGACGCCGACACCAATGTCGAGTTGCTCACCTACGGACCGCACGCCGACATGCTCAGCCTGCTCTACACCGTGCTCGTCGGTGACGGCACCCGCATCACCCGGCCGCTGAAGTGGCTCGCCGCGATCGCCCGCCACCCACAGAAATGGCTGCAGACACTATGGCCAGTGGGCTGGAGCCGGCGCATGGTCATGTTGCTGGTGATGCAGTCACGCGACAACGCGATCTCGTTTCGCGCCCGCAAGCGCCGCTGGGGTCGCGGCTATCGACTGTCCACCGTGCAGAACAGCGACAACCCCAACCCCACCTACATCGAGATGGGCAACCAGGCCGCACGCTGGCTGGCCGAGCGCACCGGCGGCATCGCCCAGAGCAACGTACTCGAAGCAATCGGCAACATCCCCTCCACCGCGCACCTACTCGGCGGCGCCGTCATCGCCGACAGCCCCGCCCACGGCGTGATCGACAAGGACCTGCGCGTCTTCGGCTACCACAACATGCTCATCTGCGATGGATCGGCCATGCCGGCCAACCCGGGCGTCAATCCCGCCCTGACCATCACCGCCCTCGCCGAACACGCCATGGCCCAAATCCCCGCATCACAGCCGGCGCCCTCGCCGATCAGCCGGGGCGCCGGCCTCCAGACCGATTGGACAATGGTGATGACATCCGGTGCTAGTAGCCTCGACTCATCGCATCAAGGCACCCCCGGGGAGACAGGGACGTAACGATGCCCAAACCCGTCGAGGGTGCATCGAAATCCAAGTCTGGCATTCAGCCGAGGAACACTCGGCTGGACCGCGAGGCGGCGGTAGCCCGACTGGTCACTGCTGCCATCGCATTGCTGGCCGACAAAGGGCCCACCGAGCTTCGAGTCCGTTCGGTCGCGGATGCCGCCGGTATGTCGACGATCGCGGTGTATCACCACCTCGGCGGACTACCCGAACTCGTCAACGCTGTTGTCGAGCGGGGCTTCCACGACCTTGGTGATGCGTTTCGCGAGACACCCGCCACAAACGATCCCGTGACCGACTTGTTCGCCATGGCGTTGGCGTCGCGGCGGTTCGCCCAGGCTAATCCGCACCTCTACGATCTGATGTTCGGACTGTCCACCCGGGGCGGTTACCGTCCCGCCGACTCCGCCAGCAAGGTCCGGGCCGATAGTTTCCAGGTGGCTTACGCCCTGCTGATTGCGGCCTGTGACCGGCTCGTGTCGAGTGGCCGGGTGCGAGCCGACCAAGACCCCGAAGCAGTCGCGCCTCAACTATGGAGTGCCGTACACGGATTCATCACCCTCGAACTCGGCAATCATTTCGCTCATTTCCGCGATCCCGTCCGCCAAGTCCTACAACCCACCATGGTCAACATCGCAGTCGGACTGGGTGATGACCCCACGCTAGCGCTGGCGTCCCACGCCGCGGCGATGCGGGCAAGTCGCTAGCTCGGGAGGAGCCCTCTCCTCTTGATCACGGTCGCCCGCTACTTCGCTTCGAGTTCCCACAATGCGCGCTGAATGCCGTGGTCACGCACAAGTCGTGCATCGACGATAGGTCCGAGCACACCCCGCAGTGCCGAGACGGGGCGCCAACGCGCAGGAACGGCTACGGTGCGACGCCGTTGTTCGAGTCCGTTGACGATGGCGGCAGCAGCCGTCTCTGGCTGGATGCGTTTGACGACGAACTTCGGCATCGCCGAGAGGAGCGCGAGGACGTGCGGGTCCTCGTCGATGCCGTGATGGATCATGTCGGTCTCGATGAGTGAGAAGTACGCTGTCATGGCTGACGCTCCGTGGTTGGCCAGTTCGACGGCGAGGGCACGGCCGGCTTGCTCGACCGCCGCTTTGCTCATCGCGTACGGAATTGCCCCTGCACCGTTGAGATAAGCGAAAACCGAACTTATCAAGGCGATTTGGCCACGGTTGCGGATCACGGACTCGATCGTCGCGGAGACCGTGTTGGCGACGCCGATCACGTTGACCGACATCACACGATTCACGTCGTCGATGGTCAGTGTGCGAAACGTGCCGCCGCGTCCCATCAGGCCTGCATTGGCGATCGCGATATCGATGGGCCCGAACTCGTCCTCGGCATTGCTGACCGCGGCACGTACGGAGTCGGTCGCCGTCACGTCGCACTCGACGGGGAGCGCTCGCCCCCGAGGGAGTGCCTGGGCTGTCCGCTGCGCGGCGCAGAGGTCAATGTCGGCGAGGACAACCCGTGCGCCCCTTTGAGTCAATGTGGCGGCGGTCGCGGTACCGAGTCCTCCGCCGGCGCCGGTGAGGAAGACCACCTTGCCGGCCAGTGAGTACGTTCGCGTGCGCTTCATACGACGCATCTGCAACTCCTTCTGATCTGCTATCGGACAACGCAAACACTGTGTGTTCGAGGTGGCTATCGCTCGGCGAGGAACTTTGCGGCGATGGGTGCGAATTGTTCGTGGTACTGGAAGATGCCGCCGTGCCCGGAGTTGGGGTAGATGATCAGCTCGGATCCCGCGATGCGCCGATGCAGGTCGTCGGACAGCACCGAGGGCACCATACGGTCGTGGTCGCCGTTGGCGATCAAGGTGGGCTGGGTGATCTTCGACAGATCCGACGGCCTCGACCGACCGTAGGCCTTGATCGCCTTCAGTTGGGTCTGGAAGGCACTGATCTTGATATCTTCGTCGCGATCGGTGGTGCGTTCCTTGAGCCGGTTCACGAACTCCTTGCCGGCACGCTTGCCCGCAGCGTCGCGGTTGAAGAACAAGAACTCCTTGGGGTCCGAACGGGTCAACGTGGCCCGCAGCATGTCCCAATAGGTGACGCCGGCGACCTTGTCCATGTCCTTGCCGCCACGGGGCCCGGTACCGGTCAGGACGAGTTTGCGCACCACGTCGGGGTGCTTGAGCACCAGATCCTGGGCGATCATGCCGCCCATCGAGAACGAGAACACGTCGATCTTGTCGAACCCCAGCGCCTTGATGAAGGTGTAGGCGTCGTCGGCGGCCTGTTCGATGGTGCTGGGCACCTTGCCCGTGGACGCGCCCACGCCCTTGTTGTCGAAGGCGACGACGTGGCGGGTCTTGGCGATCGGGTCGACGATTCGCGGATCCCAGTTGTCCAGCGTTGCCCCGAGGTGGACGAAGAACACCACCGGGATGCCGCCCTTGGGGCCGAGTTCACGGTAGGCGTAGGTGGTGCCGCCGGCGGTCACCGTACGTGACGGTGCCTTGGCGTAGGAGGTGATGACGGAGTTGTTTGTGGTGCTGCTCATCAGGTGCTCGTTTCTGCGAGATCAGTGTGTTGGGGATGCCGCTGCGGGTTGCTCAGTCGGCGAGGAATCGGAGTGCGTCGGAAACGAAGGTCGCGTGGTGCTGGAATATCCCGCCGTGTCCGGAATCGGGGTAAATCTTCAGTTCCGCGTCGGGGAGTCGGCGCGCCATGTCCGCCGACAGGCTGCTGGCGACCATCAGGTCGTTGTCGCCGTTGGCGACCAGGACGGGCACGGTAATCCGCGACAGGTCATCTGGTGCAGCTTTGCCGCCGTTGACGATCGCCTTCAGCTGGGCCAGTCGCGCCTGCATTGAGATCTTCTTGTCCCGATCGAAGGTTCGCTCCTGGAGTCGGGTGAGGTACGCGGATGCGGCTCGCTTGCCATCCGTGGTGCGGGGGAAGAACAGGAACTCGCGCGGGTCCTTGCGTGACAGGAAGGCCTTGGCGTAGGCGACGGCGACGATCTTGCGCATCTCGTCGATCCCGCCGCCACCGCGAGGTCCGGTGCCCGCGAGAATCATGCGTCGGACAAGATCGGGCGCTTGAAGCGCGACCAGTTGGGCGACGCCACCGCCGAGCGAGAATCCGATCAGGTCCACCTTCACCAGCCCGAGGGCCCGGATGAAGGCGATCGCGTCGGCAGCCATCGCCTCGATGGTGTCCGGGACGACGGATCCGGATGCGCCGACACCACGGTTGTCGAACGTGATGACACGGTGGTGCGCCGCGATGCCGTCGATGACCCGGGGATCCCAGTCGTCGAGCACCGCAGTGAAGTGGTGCAGGAACACGACGGGCACCTCGCCATCGACGCCGAGTTCCCGATAGGCGAAGGGCACTCCGTTGACGTCGATCGTCTTGGTCGGGGTGTCTTTCCAGGTGAGCATTGTCGGCCCTTCCGTGTTGGTAGATGGTTCGGTTTCATCACGTCATCGGATTCCGCGTTTGCGCGCAGCGACCCTGTCCCGTTTCGCTTGAGCATCGCCAGGGTGGTGACGAGGCGACCGCGGTCCAGGTCGGGCTCCGGTTTTGATATTACGATCATACTATTATGGGTGTAATATCATTGTCAAGGTCGCATTTTCTCGACAGGCGGAGGTGAGTGCCGTGGCCAGATACGGTGTGGAGCACAAGGCGGAAACGCGTCGGCGCATCATCGAGGCAGCCGGCCGGCGACTCAAGCAGGACGGCATCGACGGGTCGGGTATTGCCGCAGTGATGTCCGATGCCGACCTCACCAATGGCGCGTTCTACGCGCACTTCGATTCCAAGAGCGATCTCGTCGCGCGTGTCGTCACTGATCAACTCGAACGGCAGCGCGTGAGTATCGGCGCGATACCGGCCAGTCGGGAAGCATTGGAAGACTTCATACGCGACTACCTGTCCGTCGCCCACCGAGACAACTACGCCGACGGCTGCCCTACCGCCGCGTTGCTAGCTGAGATCGGCCGCTGCGATGCCGCCGTCCGGGACGCGTATTCCAAGGGGGCGCAGTCAATCGTCCAGGAGATCGCCGCGCACCTCCCACCCGGGCGATCGGACGCGAATCAAATCCAAACCGCATTGGGCCTCTTCACCACCCTGGTTTCGTCCCTGCAACTCGCCCGCGCCGTCACCGATCCGGCGCTCTCCGAACAGGTACTTGCCACCGGCGTCCGAAATGCGCTGCGCGTACTCGACAGCTGGGAGTGACGGTCGCTGGCACTAGCTGCGAGCCCCACATCTGAAACAGCTCGCGCGATCTTGACGCGGATGCTGCGCCCGACAATTCTAGGCCTCTGACCAGCGCGTCCTCTGTGGAGCTGCCGGGAATCGAACCCGGGTCCTACGGCATTCCCTCAAGGCTTCTCCGTGCGCAGTTCGCTATGCCTCTACTCGGATCTCTCGGTCACGCGAACTAGCCGAGATGACGATCCCAGTCGCTGTGAGTGTCCCGATGAGTCCCGCGACCGAACTCATTGGTTGATCCCTCTAGCTGACGCCAGGGTCCGGGTCGAGGGCGTTCCCGGTCTGACGGACTAGCTGTCGCTTAGGCAGCGAGAGCGTAGTCGCGCTGATGTGAATCGGCGCTTATATAGTTGCAACGACGCTTACGGTGGTCTCTTGCCTGCACCGGCACGCTTCCCTTGATTCGATGCGCGAAGTCGAAACCGTTCAGCCCCTCGCATCCCGCCGACTTTCGGCAGGAATATCAATGGTACGCGATCTGTAACAACGAGTCCGCTAACAATCATCCCGTCAGCCCGGCGCCGTGACCTCATCAGATCGTGTAATTGAGGTGCTCGACGATGCGCGCGGCGACGTCCTCGTCACCGCTTAGCTCGACGCCGCCGGCGCCGGTATCCGCTCGGCCGCCGGCCAGCCGGGTGAACAGCACGCCGTTCACCCGAATCGTGGCTGTCGGTTGTTGACCGCCGAAGTCCTCCACCAACCGGGCACGACCGTCGACAACGACGCGGATCGTGCGCGCCAGCGGACCGGTCAGCTCGATAGCCACCCGCGACCCGTCCGGCGCCTTCCCGAGTTTGCCGACCACGAAGCCCATGCTGGTAGCCATCTCGTCGAGCGTCAGCCGCGCCGCCGGGCCGGCCAGCTCGGCGTCGGAGGCGGGTTTGCTCAGCCCATCCCGGATGTCCTGTTCATGCATCCAGCAGTCGAAGACCCGCACCCGCATGAACCGCCCATAACTGTCCGGGCCAACCGGGGTCAGGGTCGGCGCCTTCCAGTGGTCGACGGACATGTCGGTCAGGCGTTTGCGGCGATCGGCGGTTATCGTGCGGAACCGCTGCTGCAGGTCGGCGCCGGATTCTGCACACAGGTGACGCACCCAGCACTCGTTGGCGACGCCGACGTCATTGCGCACGTGGGCCAACGTCGACACATCGATATCGACCTCCGGTGTGCTGATTCCGTGCAGCGCCGATTCGGTGCCGATGATGTGAGCGACGACGTTGTGCACGCACCAGCCGGGCAGCGGCGTCGGCGTCTGCCACTGCTGCTCGGATAACCCAGTCAGTAATCGATCCAGACTGTCCCAGGTTTCGAAGAGACCCGAAAGCACGTCGGCCTTGTCGACTTCGGTGACCCGGCGCGCGGGGGTGCTCATGCCGCCTGATGGTAGACGGATGTCAGGTGGCGGCGATCATGCTTACCGACACCGCAGCCAGGATCATGCCGAGCGCCTGCCAGCGGGTCACCCGTTCGCGCAGCACGATGATCGCCAGGATGACGGTTGTCGCCGGGTACAGCGAGATCAAGATGCTGGCCAACGAGAGCATCCATCTCTGAATCGCCAGCAGCATG
>NZ_DASPSP010000141.1:0-3233 GCF_035623875.1 Mycobacterium sp.
AGGATCACCGAGGCACTTGGCACCTCGGTGTGACCCGCTTTCACGAAATGATCGAGGAACCTCTTCCTGATCTCGTGTGTCTGCACTTTCTCGCTTCCTCGTGATGCTGGCCTGCCCAGCCACATTCCAGCTTATTAAGCAGCCTATTTCGACCGCATTACAGTACCGGTCTGGTTGCCCGCGCCTGAACACTGAACGAACTGGGCCGCGGCGGGGTGCCGGTTCAGCCGTTGAGAAAACTCAACCGTACCGAGCGCCGCGGATTGTCCCGGTTGAGGTCTACCAAGACCACGCTTTGCCAAGTGCCCAGCAGCAGTTCGCCACTTTGCACCGGTAGCGTGATCGACGGCGCGACGATGGCCGGCAGCACGTGGTCGGCTCCGTGGCCATACGACCCATGCGCGTGCCGGTAGCGGTCATCACGCGGCAACAGCCGTTCCAGGGTGTCGACGAGGTCGTCGTCAGAACCGGCGCCGGTCTCGATGATCGCCACGCCCGCCGTAGCGTGCGGGACGAAGACGTTGCAGAGCCCGTCGCCCCGCGGGAAGCAAAACGCGCGAACTGAATCGGTCAAATCGACGATACGACGACGCGCGGTGTCCAAATCCAGCACATCGGTATTCATCGGACCAGCCTACGAGGCATGTTCGGTGACCTGCCATCTCAAGCGGTCCATCCTCAGCAAACGCACGGCTTAGCTTTTACCAGCCCATTGCCACGGCTATTCCGGCGGAGGAAAGTGTTGGTTGACCGGTGGCGCCACCGGGGCGCTGCCCCGAGAGGAAAGGGGTGGATCGTGTACGCGCGCTCTACCACTATCCAGGCGCAACCATCGTCGATCGACGCCGGAGTCGCGCACATTCGCGATGCCGTCATGCCAAGACTTCAGGAGGTCGAGGGGTGCGTCGGCTTGTCGTTGCTGGCCGACAAGCAGACCGGCCGGTGCATCGTGACCACCTCATGGGAGACCGAAGAAGCGATGCGCGCCAGCGCCGAGCAACTACGGCCGGTTCGCGATCAGGCGGCGCAGGCGTTCGGCGGGATCGGCAGCTCCACGGTCGAAGAGTGGGAAATCGCGGTGCTGCACCGTGATCACCGCTCAGGTGAGGGCGCCTGCGCGCGGGCGACGTGGGTGAAGTTGCCGCCAGATCAACTTGACCAGGGCATCGAGTTCTACAAGACGTCCGTCCTGCCCGAACTCGAGGCACTCGATGGCTTCTGCAGCGCCAGCCTGCTGGTCGATCGCGCGTCCGGACGCGGCGTAGCCTGTTCATCCTTTGACAGCCTCGAGGCGATGGAACGCAGCAGGGAGCAGGGAACGGCCATCAAGGAAGCGAAGACACGGGAAGTGGGCGCCGACGAGCTCGACGACTGCGAGTTCGAGCTCCGGCTCGCCCATCTGCGGGCGCCCGAGCTGGTCTGACGGATTGGAACAGCGGCAGTGCCGGCCGACCACGCGGCCGGCCGTCGGCCGGCATTGCCCCATTGCCATGGCTAATCCGGCAGAGGAAGGTGGTTGATGGAACCGGTGGCGCCACCGGGGCGCTGCCTCCGAGCAAGGAGGGGTCTGTGTACGCGCGCTCTACCACTATCGAGGCGCAACCGTCGTCCATCGACGCCGGGATCGCGCACGTTCGCGATGTCGTCATGCCCGCGCTCCAAAAAGTCGACGGATGTCTTGGTGTGTCGTTGCTGGTCGACCGTGGTTCTGGTCGTTGCATTGCGACCAGCTCCTGGGAGACCGAACAGGCGATGCGCGCCAGCGCCAATGGCATACGGCCTGTTCGCGATCAGGCGGCGCAGACCTTCGGCGGTAGCCCGACCGTCGACGAATGGGAGATCGCGGTTCTACACCGGGACCACCCCTCCGGTCCGGGTGCCGGCGTGCGGGCCACCTGGCTCAAAGTGCGGCCCGACCAGTTCGACCGGGCGATCGAGTTCTACCGGGAATCGGTGCTGCCCGCGATCGAGGAGCTGGAAGGTTTCTGCAGTGCGAGCCTGATGATCGACCGCACGTCCTGGCGGGCGGTGTCGTCGTCCACGTTCGACAGCCTTGAGGCCATGCAGCGCAACGAAGAGCGCGCCCGGTCGCTACGTACCGCTCGGCTTCGCGACCTCGGCGCCGACCAGTTCGACGTTGGCGAGTTCGAACTGGCGATCGCCCACCTGCGGGTGCCCGAGCGGGTCTAGCGCTTGTTGAGTCGCCGATATCCACGCTAGGGCAGCGAATCGCCGGGGAAACCGCGACACGGGTGCACCTCGAAGGTGAGCACCCCGGCTTGCACACCGGGATCGTCATTCATGACCGCGACGGTCTGATCGACGGTCCCGGTGAACACGCCGACACCGCACACGTCGGAGCCATCGGTGACCGGCAGCACCACCGCGAGCACACCGTCGTGGCGTAGCCCGAAGTTGCGTCGGCCGTGCTCCCAGATGACCGCGGGTGCCGTCTCGTTGGCATAGCTGGGGCCCTGCCGGAGGATGACGACGCTGTAGGCCTTAGCCGCCGGCAACAGGGCATTCATCTCATCGTCGGTAAAGGTTTTCATCGGCCGCCTCCTCGATCAGGGCGGCGCGCGCCAACGTCGCCTGGGCCATCTTCACGTGTGCGGCGTCGACGAGGACACCGTTGACGCCGACCGCGCCCAGCCCCTTCTCCTCGCCGTCGCGGTAAGCGGCGACGTTGCGTTCGGCCAGCGCGATCTCCTCATCGGTCGGCGAATACACCGTGTTGGCCACCGGGATCTGGGACGGGTGGATCGCCCACTTGCCGGTATATCCCATCAACGCGGCCCGCCGCGCGTCGCGCTCATAGCCCTCCAGATCCCGGTAGTCGGGATAGGGCGCGTCGATCGCGTCGATGCCGGCGATGCGGGCGGCGACGATCACCTTGTTGCGGGCGTAAGCCCAGAAGTCGCCCGGGTATTCGCCCAGCGGGACGAAGTTGGTGTCCACTCGCGCACCCTGTGACAGCGAGAAGTCCCCGACGCCGAAGATCAGCGCGTCCAGCCGCGGGCTGGCCGTTGCGATCTCCTCGGCGTTGGCCAGTCCCTCGACCTCTTCGATCAGCACTTCGAGGCGAATCTGGTGGGTCAGGCCCAGCTTGGCCTCCAGCTGGGTCAGCAGCACGTCGACCCACCAGACATCGCGGCCGCGCAACGCTTTCGGGACGATGATCGTCTCGAGGTTCTCCCGGGCGTGGGTGACGACCTCGACGATGTCGTCATGGC
>NZ_DASPSP010000143.1:0-13942 GCF_035623875.1 Mycobacterium sp.
GGCTCGAAGTGGCCGGTCACCAGGAGTTCGGGTTGCAGGTCACGAACCCGCTCGACCGACGCGATGGCGGTCAGCGCATCCCGATACCGGTCGCCACGCATGGTGACCAGGTTGGGGATGTGCCCGAAGAGCGGACCAAACATATTCCCGCACAGGCAGATTCGCTCTTCCGGCAGCCATATCACCAGCGAGTCGTTGGTTTCACCGCCGGGAACGGAGATCAACTCCATCCGCCGACCGCCGACTTCCAGTGTGAGGGTGTCCTCGAAGTCGAGGTCGACGGTGGGAACACTCTGGGCCGGCAGACGCTTGGTGCCGAGACGGCGTTGAATGGCCTGGATGCCGGTCGCCAACGTGTCTTTGAAGGCGAACGCGCTGCGGCTGGCCCGGTACGGGATGAGGCGTTCGTTGTCGTCTCGCCACAATGTCCAGTTTGCTTGTGCGACAACCGTTGTATTCGGGTCCCGCACGCTGTCCAAACCGCCGACATGGTCGACATGGCCCTGGGTGAAAATGATGTAGCGCACCGGTGAGGAGTCGACAGCATCGAAGTTGGCGCGGTGCACCGGCCCCTCGAAACCCATACCAGTGTTGACGATCACCCGGCCGTCATCGGTGGTCAGCAGGTAGGAGTTCGACAGGCCCGGCGAGCACCACAGCCCCGGGGCGACCTGCTCGGCTTTCTCGGCGGAGGCCGGGCGCATGGCGTCGGCTCCCGGCCGGCTGCGATAGACCGGTTCGGACATCACTGTTTCTCCTTTATTCGGCGCGTACGTCGAACCTGTCGAAATAGAAGTCGAACCGGGCGCGCAGTTCGTCGGGCGAAATGCCGAAGTGCCGGTGTAGGTCATAGCGGATCCGGCCGTGCTTGCCACGCGGATTGCCATCCAGATAACGCTGGAAGCCTTTGCGCACCTTCGGTGTCAATTCGACTCCGCCGCGACGGTAAAGCTCGTCGAGCAACGGCATTTCATTGCCGTTGAGGTGATGGAAACTGATGTCGATGCTGTGCTCGGCCGGCACCAGGTCGCGATCGCGCACGCACGCGCTGAGCAGCCGATGCACCCGGTCACTCCAGTAGTCCAACAGCCAGCCCGGTTCGATGCTGGTCCGGCGCAGCCGGTCGGAGTAGGCCATCATCGTGATCGCGGACTGGATCACCGCGACCGGATCGCGGTGCGTGAAGGCCACTGTCGCGTCCGGGAAGGTGGCCATCAGCGGGCCGAGCTGCTCACAGTGCTGCGGACTTTTGAGGACCCAGGTTTTTGGGCCGCGCAGGAATGTCAACGCCTGTAAGACTTTCTTCAGGTACCCGTAGTGCCGGTATTGGTCGAGGCCCAGGTAATAGTCGCGCCAGTCCGGCACGCGGGCATGCCATTCCAGTACGTAACTGGCCAGATCCAGGTCGAGGAGTTCGACTTCCTCCTCGATCGCCTCGGGGAACCGGTCGTGCATCGCGGCCACGACGGGGGCACTCGCCATCAACGCGTCGTGTTCGGATTTGGCTCGTGCGTAACGGGGGTCGACGCCGACGATGTCGGGGCCCTGGCCGAGCGCCGGGATCGGATCCTGACTCTCCCAGTACGGCAGCGCGCGCCGGCGTGGATCGGCGGCGATGAGATTGACCAGATGCGTGGTTCCGGATCGCGGCATCCCGACCACGATGAACGGCTTCTCGATGTGGATCGACTCGATCTCGGGATACCGCTTGATGAGGTCGGTCAGCGAGAGTCGGTTGCGCAGCAGGCGAACCACCCGCTGCCGCAGCGACGAGCGGGTGAGCTGGGTCAGTCCTTGGTCGGCTTCGATCGCGGCCACATGCGCGGCCAGCCGGTCGCTGAAGCCGTCGGTATCGTCGAGGTCGTCGCCCACCGAAGCCTGGTCGACGGCTTCGGCGAGCATCTGGTCGATGTCGAATTCGACGTGTTTGGCCTCGGTGAACTCCAGAATCTGACGCTGGACATCGGTTAACCTGGGCGATGTCAGATCGTCGAAGTCGATGTCGCCTATGTCGCCGACCGCAGAACCCACGCCACCGCCTCCTCGACATTTGCAGCTGCCGTGCTCTTTCAGTAGTGATAGGTGTCCGACGGCGCGGGCATGTGAACTTGTTCGTCGTCAAACTCAGAAACTTTGATGCCATAGGCATGAGCCAGTTCGAGGATTTTTGTGGCCCTAGCGACGCGCGGGAGGTCAGACCCGTTGCGAATCTCTCCCCCGTCGCGTTCGAACTCTGCGAAAAACTCGTTGGCCCAGGAGATTTCATCCTGTGACGGGGATAGTCCCTCATTAACCACGGAACATTGCTCCGGCGTAAGGCAGATCTTGCCCGTCATCCCGAACTCGGCGGAGACAGCCGTGGCCTCGATTAGCTTCAGTGGGTTGGAGCCAATAGTGGGCCCGTCGATCGCACTGGGCAGGTTGGCCGCCTTGGCGGCGATCGTAAAGCGTGAGCGAGCGTAAGCCAGGGTGGCCGTGTCTTCTCCAAAGCCGGTGTCACGGCGGAAATCGCCGATGCCGAAGGCGAGCCGGAAAGTACCCTTGGCCGCAGCGATCTCGGTGATGCGCTCCAGACCCCGCGCCGTTTCGACCAGCGCCACGATTGGCACATCAGGCAGTCGTTTCGCTGTCTCGGCGACATGGTCCACCGATTCGACCATCGCCAGCATCACCCCGCCGACCGAGGTGTCGGTCAGCATGGCTAAATCGCCCGCCCACCAAGGGGTGCCGAAGCCGTTGATGCGAACCCAATCGGTGTTGCTGGCCTCAAGCCAACGTAGGACGTTGTCGCGGGCGGCGGCCTTGTCCTTCGGAGCGACCGCGTCCTCGATGTCGAGCACGACGATGTCGGCGCGAGAACGTGCAGCGTCTTCGAACCGGTCGGCATGGGCGCCGTTGACCAATAACCAACTCCGGGCGAGAACCGGGTCGATGCGTGAGCCGACGCCAGTAGAATCCGCCGCGGCGGTGTCGATCTTTTCGTACATCGAGTGATCTGTCGTCTCTTCGTTCCATCCTTGCCGGGTTCGTCTTCCCTAAACCGTAGCGACATCGCAAAACGAATGGTGCGGATGGCGCGCATCCACGGTAGCGGCAACGCTGACGCTTGCGTCCCAGAAGGGCCACGATTTCGGAGTCTCCGTACTGTGGGTGAAGTGAGCGTCGCTCCGGATACGACTGTTGCCCTGCGAGACCGCTTCTTCCGCGACTTGCCGGAGATGGCTGTCCGCTGGCAAGCCGAGACCTTTCCCGACCTGCGACTGCTGGTGCTCAACGAGCCGCTGGCCGCCGAGCTTGGCCTCGACGCTGCCTGGCTGCGCAGTCCAGACGGGTTGCGCTTTTTGGTGGGCAACCTGGTTCCCGTCAATGCCGCTCCGGTAGCCCAGGCCTACGCCGGGCATCAGTTCGGCGGCTACGTGCCGCGGTTGGGCGACGGGCGCGCGCTGCTGCTGGGCGAGCTGGTCGGCGCCGACGGGCGCATTCGCGACATCCACCTCAAGGGTTCCGGCGCCACACCGTTCGCCCGCGGGGGTGACGGCCTCGCCGCGGTGGGACCGATGCTGCGCGAATACCTCGTCAGCGAGGCCATGCACGCGCTGGGTGTGCCGACGACGCGATCGTTGGCAGTGGTCGGTACGGGCCGCCCGGTACAGCGCGAGACGCTTCTGGCCGGCGCCGTGCTCGCCCGCGTCGCCAGCAGCCATCTGCGTGTCGGGAGCTTCCAATACGCCGCCGCTACCGCCAACCCGGACCTACTGCGACGCTTGGCCGACCACGCGATCGCGCGTCACCACCCCGAGGCAGCGGACGCCGACCACCCCTATCTCGCGCTGTTCGAAGCGGTGGCCCGGGTTCAGGCGTCGTTGGTGGCCCGATGGATGCTGATCGGCTTCGTCCATGGGGTGATGAACACCGACAACATGACGATCTCCGGCGAAACCATCGACTACGGACCATGCGCCTTCATGGAGGCCTACGACCCCGACACGGTCTTCAGTTCGATCGATTATTGGGGCCGCTACGCCTACGGCAATCAGCCCGCCATCGCCGGGTGGAATCTCGCCCGGTTCGCCGAGGCACTTCTCCCGCTGCTCTCCGACAACGTCGAAGAGGGTATTGCGCTCGCGGAGAACTCGTTCGGGGCATTCCGCGACGAGTACGACACGGTCTGGACGTCCGGGATGCGAGTCAAACTTGGCTTGTCTGCGGACGTCGAAGCCGGCGTCGTCGCGTCGTTGGTCGACGAGTTGCTGCTCCTGCTGAAGGAAAGCCAGGTGGATTACACCTCGTTCTTCCGCCAGCTCAGCGGGACGACTCGCGGCGAGACCGGGCCCGCCGGCTTCGACGATTGGATCTCACGCTGGCGGGCGCTGCGCCCAGACGCCGACTCAATGGACCGCGCCAACCCCATCTACATTCCGCGCAACCACCTGGTCGAGGAAGCCTTGACCGCGGCGACATCAGGCGACCCGGATTCGTTCGAGCGGTTGCTGGTGGCCGTGACCGCGCCTTACCACGAACGACCGGGCCTCGAGCGGTATGCCAGTCCGGCTCCCGAGGACTTCGGCCCCTACCAAACCTTCTGCGGCACCTGATTCGGCTTCGGTGTTGCCGTCGTCAACTTGTTCGCTTTGCGAATTCCGTTGTCCAGCAAGCCAGCCGGCGCATACTTCTTCAGCAACGCCAGCCGCCGTGCCAGGGGTCCGGCCGGATACCGCAATTTCGGCGTACGGCTGGTCGCCGCCTTCAGCACGACTCGCGCGACGACCGAGGGATCATCCCCGGTATGCAACTCGTCGGTGATGACCTGCTTGACGTGCTCGCGAACGACCTCGTAATCCCGCAGCGGTGAATCGGCATCGGTTGCGTTGGCTTCGAACGAGGTGTTGGTGTAGCCGGGCTCGACGACGGAGACCCGCACACCGAATTCGCGGGTTTCATGATCGAGGGACTCCGAGTAGCCCTCGACCGCGTGCTTTGAGGCCGCGTAGAACGAACCGTAGGGCGACGGCAGGAATCCCAGCACCGAGCTGATGTTGATGATGCGACCACTGCGCTGTGCACGCAGGTAAGGGAGCACCTCGCGGGTCAACCGCGCCAATCCGAAGAAGTTGGTCTCGAACAGCTGCTGCGCCTGGCCGGTCGACGTCTCCTCCGCGGCGCCGAAGACGCCGGCGCCGGCGTTGTTGACCAGGATGTCGATGCGCCCGGCACGCTGAACGACGGTGGATACGGCCGCGGTGACCGAGGCGTCGTCGGTGACGTCGAGCTGGACCAATTCCACTCCGGCGACCGGTTGCGTCGTTCGCGGGTTGCGGCTGGTGCCGAAGACCTCGAAGCCTTTTTCCGCGAAGGCGCCCGCTATAGCCCGGCCGATGCCCGACGAGACGCCGGTAACCAGTACCACGGGCGATCGATTTGTCATGTGCACTCCTAGTAAACCGATTGGTGTACTTCTATCCGTCGCCACGCTACACCACTTGACGTCCGATGTAAACCGGTCGGTATACTCTTGCCATGAGCAAGCAGCACACGACGACCAGGGGCGGCCGCGGCGCGCGGCAGCGCATCCTGGATGCCGCCGCGGAGTTGTTCTATCGCGAGGGCATCAACGCCACTGGCGTTGAGCGACTCGCCGCCGAATCGTCGGTCTCCAAACGGACTCTCTACCAACACTTTCCGAGCAAGACAGCGGTGGTCGAGGAATATCTGCGCAGCATCGAGCAACGCGTCGCCGATTCCGTGCAACCGTTGGCGGACGCCGGCGACCAAACGCCGCGCGAACGCCTACTCGCCATTTTCCAAGCACCCACGGCGCCTGGCGGACCGCTACGCGGCTGCCCGTTCCACAATGCCGCCGTCGAGGCAGCAGGATCGATGCCCGGAGTTCAAAAAATTGTTCGTGCCAGCAAGCGCAGCTTCATCGACGAACTGACTGCGCTGGCCAAGCAGGCGGGCGCCGCCGACCCACAACTACTGGGCAACGAGCTCGGGGTGCTCTATGAAGGTGCGGCCGCACTGGCCACCTCGCTGGACGACTCGTCGCCGTGGGCGCAGGCTCGCGCGGCCGCTGAGACGGTGATCGATCACGCGCTCGCCCAGTGACACTGGAACCGAGGTCTCCCCGACTCACCCGCCTTCGTGCTATCCCAACGAACCGATGAATAAGGACACACGATGACCGGTGCCTTATCGCCAAACTCAGCTCCACGCTCCGGGTCTGATGGGACCTTTGACGAGTTTGAACGTGCCGTGATGAGCCTGGTGCATGGTGGCTGTTGTGCGACACCGAGCCTGTCTGTGGTGCGTCGCCGACCCGCTCCGCCGCTGCGGCACAACACCAAATTTCGGCGGCTAGGACGCGAGGCGTGGATTCAGACGGTATCCCCGCGCGACCCGATTCTGCCGATGATTCGCGACGCTTTCGTCCTCCCGGACGTCACCCTCGCATACGCCGATCGCCCGGACGAAGAACACGTCGATGTCCTGGTATCTGCGGGGAAGATCGACCGCGTCACACCAACCGGGACCGAGACCCTGGCGCCCGGCGCGACCGTGTTCGAGGACGCCAGAGGTAACTTCGTGGCCAGTGCGCTCATCGACATGCACGTGCACATGCCCCCCGCCAACCTGCTCCGGCTCACCGACATATTCCTGCTCCAAACGCTTCGGCACGGGATCACGATCGTTCGCGACGCCGGCGACCCGGACGGGACCACAACCCCCGCCGCGCTCGCCTGTGTCGCCTCGGGGGCGCTTCCCGGACCGGAAATCCACTACGCCTACGGATTTGTGAACGCCCCACCCGCGCGCTGGTCAAATTCGTTCGTGTATGACGGTCCGGCACAAGCGCCTGGCATCATCAAGCGGCTGCAGCACCTTGGTGCGACGTGGGTCAAATCGTACGAGAACCTCGATCTCCCGCGAATCGAAGCGCTTAAGCGGGCTGCGCAGGAGGCGGGCATGGGAGTTCTGGGCCATGTCCCATACGGGCTCGGCCACGAGGAAGCCCTGCTACCGGACAGCCAGCACCTCATGGGTGTGGCGCCGCCGAGCAGCATCAGACGCGACCACATTTTCGACCGCATCTACGACTGGGACGCCGTCGATCAGCGTCGAACCGACATCGTCCGCCGCGCCTGCATCGAACATCGGCTTGCGATGACGCCGACCCTCAACGCTGTCACGGGCGTTCTGGATCTCGACCGCTACCAGGAGGCGTGCCGCGAGCCGACGGCCGGGACGCTGCCCTCGTTCTACTCAACCGTGGTGTGGAACCCCGACAAGGGCATGCCTACCTACAGAAATCTCACCACGGAGGACTTCGATCGTTGCCGACGCGCCGTGGAGCGCAAACACGAGTTCATCAGCCAGCTGCATGACGACGGCGTGACCTTGCTCCTTGGCACCGACACGCAACAGCCATTCGTCGCGCCGGGTATCGCACTCCACCGCGAATTCGAAGCATTCGACCAGGCCGGAATACCGCGCCGGGACTCCTTCCGCCTCGCTACGGCGACCGCGGCGACGGTTCTCGGGCTCACGAGTACAGGAACCCCAGCCGAGGGTGGTCGCGCGGAGCTCATCGTCAGCCGAACCGACCCGCGCAAGTCGGACTGGTCGGTTCAACGGGACCTGACCGCGACCATCGCGCACGGAATACTCGTCACCGCAGCGGATCTCGACAGGGCAATTCGATCCGAGCTAGCGCGGTTCGAGAACAAATTCAGCGAATTCACATCGCGATTGCTCGCACAACTCAACATGTATCAGCTCGCAAGAAACTTCGTGAGCTGACGGGCAGACCCTCCATCCGGCTCAGCGCGCGCCACGCACCAACCGGCCGGGGCGAGCGCCGGTGTCGGCGCCGTCGCGGCGGGTCACGACGCCGTTGACGATCGTCGCGCTGTAGCCGGAGGCACCCTGCACGAGCCGGTTGCCGCCTGCCGGCAGGTCATAGGCCATCCGGGGCGCATGCAGGGTGAGCGCATTCATGTCAATCACGTTGACGTCGGCCCTCTTTCCGACTTCGACGACACCGCGATCGGAGAGCCCGAACAGCTGCGCGGTGTCGTGGGACTGCTTGCGGATGACGTACTCCAGCGGAAGCTTCTCGCCGCGGTGGCGATCCCGCGCCCAGTGGGTCAGCAGGAAGGTGGGATACGACGCGTCACAGATCATGCTGCAGTGCGCGCCGCCGTCGGACAGCCCGACCACGCCCGCAGGATGCGTGAGCATTTCCCGGATCGCGTCATGGTTGCCGTAGGAGTAGTTGTAGAACGGCAGCATCAGCATGGACGTTGCGTCGGAATCCAGCATCAGGTCGTAGAGCGTGGCCAATGGGTCCTCGCCGCGGTCGGCGGCGATTTTCTCCACGGTGCGTTCGTCGGTCGGCTCGTAGTCGGGAGGATCACCCAACGCATAGAGCCGACCAAGCGAATATTGAGCGAGGGCGAACATGTTGTCGAACAACTTGTTTGGGTCCGGCGGCAGATCGTCCTCGGACAGGATCGCCGCCTTGACGGCGGGGTCGGCCAGACGCTTCGCCAACTCGTCGCGGCTGCATTCAGCCTTCAACCGACGGAAGGTCGGGCGGTGGGTGAACGCGTGATGCCCGGGAAAGCCGAACAGCATGCCGAACGGTCGCGCGGCGATCTGGGGATACAACCGACTGCCCGCCGCGTGGGCGGCCGCCGAGATGTCCAGCTGTTCGCGCCACAGGTCCGGCGCGGCGTCCACCTGGATCATGCCGAATGAAATCGGCCGGTCAATCTCGGCGCCGAGGCGTTGCATCCAGTCCAGTTCCTTCTTGGGCGCGATGATGTCTTCGCCGGCCACGCCCTGCGGCGCCAGCTCGAAGACGGCCTGGCCGCCGGCCGCCATGGCCCGGCCGAGTCCGAACAACTCGTCCTCGGCGGCGTAAGTTCCGGGAACCGGCTCGCCGTCGATGGCCCGGTGACCGATGGTGCGGGAGGTCGAGAAGCCCAGGGCGCCGGCCTCGACGGCCTCCTGTACGAGGCGTGCCATCGCCGCGATGTCGTCGGGTGAGGCGGGCTCATTACGGGCGCCGCGTTCGCCCATCGCGTAGGCGCGGACCGCGCCGTGGGCTACCTGGCTGCCCACGTCGACGGCGAAGTTCTTTCTTCCGATGACGTCGAGGTATTCCGGGTAGCTCTCCCAACCCCACGAGATGCCCTCGGTCAGTGCGCTGCCGGGAATGTCCTCGACACCTTCCATCAGGCCGATCAGCCAATCTTCTTGACCCGGCCGCACCGGCGCGAACCCGACCCCGCAGTTACCCATGACGATGGTGGTCACGCCGTGGCTGCTGGACGGCTCCAACATGTCGTCCCAGCTGACCTGGCCGTCGTAGTGGGTGTGGATGTCGACAAATCCGGGCGCGACGATCTTTCCGGTTGCGTCGATCGTCTCGGCGGCCTCGCCTTCCAGCGGCGCGCTACCGGGCCCGCGGCGACGAACCTCGACGATTCTGCCGTCTTTGACGGCGATGTCGGCGTCGAATCGGTCCGTACCGGTTCCGTCCACAACGGTTCCGCCCGTGATTTTGAGGTCGAACACGATTACACCCTTCCTGGCCAGCCGCTACAGTGGCCAATGTAACACCGTTACAGACGCGAGGGAAATGCTTCGATGACGACCCAAGTCACCCCAGACGCTCGACGCGAGGACGCGATCGGCACGCCGCCGCAACGCCCGACCCTGGTGCCCGCGGAGCGGTATTACTCCCCTGCGTTTGCTCAACTTGAAGTGCAGCGGATGTGGCCGCGAGTCTGGCAGGTCGCCTGCACGGTGGACCACGTCGCCGAGCCCGGCGACTATTTCGAATACCGCTGCGGCCCTTACTCGGTACTCATTGTTCGCGGCGACGACGGGACGCTTCGCGCCTTCCAGAACGTGTGCCGCCATCGCGGCAACTCGCTGTGCGCCGGCTCGGGCGCAGGCTTGGGTGAACTGCGCTGCGGCTACCACGGCTGGACCTGGGATCTGTGCGGTGTTCTCAAGCGAGTTCCCAACCGCAAAGGGTTTGGAACGCTGCAGATGTCTGAGCTGCCACTCGTCACGGTTCGGGTCGACACCTGGGAAAGGCTCATATTCGTCAACCTCGACGTCGACGCCGCGCCGTTAGCCGACTTCTTGGAGGCGGTGCCGCAGGACATCGCATGGCTCGGTCTCGGCGACTTCCGCTGCTATGGGACCATGACCATCGAGGTCGATGCGAACTGGAAGACGATCGCCGACGGGTTCAGCGAGACCTATCACGTCCAGACGTTGCATCCCGAGTTGCACCGGTGCATGGATGATGTCTATGCCCCGCAAGTGATTTGGGGGCACACCGGCAAGTCCGAGCAGCTCTACGGTGTGCCAAGCCCGCATCTCAAGCAGATGCCCACCGACGCTGAGGTGTGGGACGCCTACGTCTGCACCCAGGGGGCCCTGATGGGCGTCGCGGAGGGCACGCCATTCCCGGGCGACCAGCACGGCTGGTCCGCCAAAGACGTAATCGCCGAGCGGACAAGAGCTTTCGCTGCTTCGCGCGGCGTCGATTTGAGCTGGGCCAGTACCGACCAGGTGATGCGACTGCACCAGTACAACGTCTTCCCGAATCTCACGCTGCTGGCCAACGCCGATCACTTCACGGTGATGGCCGCACATCCTGGGCCGGATCCCGATCACGGCGAGTTTGTCATGTTGTTGTGGACGCGGATGCCGCCGGGTGCGCCGCGAATCAAGCCTGCCGACGTTCGGATGACGGCGAATGAGGCCGAGCCCGGTCTGGTGATGACTCAGGACATTAACGTGTTGGCCGGACTTCAGCGCGGTCTGCACCAGCCCGGGTTCACGCACTTGAGGCTGTCCAACGAGGAACGGCGGGTTATTAATATGCACCGCAACCTCGAACGCTACCTCGACCTACCCGAAGCAGATCGGATGACCGGAGGGGGTGAAGCCAGTGACGGAGGCTGTTAGCGCAGAAACGATCCTCGACACCGCTGCCCGGCTGATCGAAGACCACGGCGTCGAGGCATTCACGATGCGCGGCCTCGCCGAGGAACTTGGGGTAGCAGTCACCTCGATCTACTGGCATGTCGGCGGCCGCGACAAGCTCTTCGACAGCCTGGTCGACCGATTGCTAAGCGAGATGGCACATCTGCCCATCGAGGGTGACACTGCCGTCGAACGCATCGCGTCACTAGCGCGTTCTCAGCGCAGCGCGCTGATCGACCGACAACACCTGCTCGCCATTGCCCATGAACGGGACCGAACGCCGACGCTGTTTCTGCCGATTCAGCAGACATTGGCGGCGCAGCTGGCCGAGTTGGGCGTGACCGGAACTGATGCCGCACTCATCTTGCGAGCGGTGCAGGTTCACGTCATATCGTCTGCGGTGATGCAGTTCTCGGCGGTTCGGGGCGCCAAACACGAGGAGGAAGACCCCTCGCTGTGGGACGACGACTGGCCCGACCAGGCGCTCGTTCAGGCGCTGCAGTCTCCCACCGACTACGACGCCGTCTTCGAATACGGCCTCAACGCGCTGCTGAGTCAGCTGCCCTCGGGTGGCTAACAAATCGAGAGGATTCACGATGAGCGCCGCATCTACGCAGTCCATCGCCGGTATCGCTATTCCCGACACCCCGCTCGTGCGTGAAATCACCGAGTACATCCGCGACACCGAAGACGAACTGCTGTTTAACCACTCGCGGCGAGTGTTCCTCTTCGGCGCACTGCAAGGTCATAGGCGTGGCCTGCAGCCCGATCCCGAATTGCTTTATGCCGGCGCGATGTTCCACGACATCGGGCTGACCGAAGGCTATCGGACGTCCATGCTTCGGTTCGAGGTCGACGGCGCCAACGCGGCACGGGACTTTCTCCTGGAACGTGGCGTTGCCCAGGCCGCCGCCCGCAAGGTCTGGCTTTCCATCGCACTGCATACAACGCCCGGCGTGCCGGAATTCCTGGACCCCGAAATCGCACTCGTCACCGCCGGCGTCGAGGCCGACGTCCTCGGCATCGGCCGCAGCGACCTATCGTCTCAAGCAATTGAGGCGGTCACCGCTGCGCATCCCCGACCCGACTTCAAAAACCGGATCCTGCAGGCGTTCAACGACGGCATGAAGCACCGGCCGGATAGCACGTTCGGGACCATGAATGCCGATGTGCTGCAACACTTCGACGACTCCTTCGTGCGTGACGACTTCGTCCAGATCATCCTCAACAACAGCTGGCCGGAATAGAGCACCACGGCCAGGGCAAAGCCGAAGCGCAACGCTTTTCCTTTGCCAGTCCGTGGGTTTGCGTTCACGAGACGGACGTCAATTACGTGCCTGGTGTGCAGACATCGCCGGCACAATTTCGGCCTGCGCGCCGCCGCGCATGCGTGCGGTGTCTCCATCTAGGGAGTAGGACTCACCATGACCGATGTCGATCACACAAGGCCCGCCGACCTGGTCGAGCACTCCCGCACCGGGATGGGTGCGCCAGCGCTGCAGCGAGCGATCACCGATCACCTGCGCTACTCGATCGGCCGGCCGGCCGCGGCCCTGCGGCCCGAGCACTACTACCGGGCGCTCGCGCTGGCCGTGCGTGACCGCATGCAGGACCGCCGGGTGGCGTCGACGCAGACCTCACTGGATCTCGGCCGTAAGGTGACCTGCTACCTGTCAGCCGAGTTCTTGACAACCTGCGCTACGACGACCCCTTCCTGGTCTGCGCGGACTACGCGTCGTACGTGAATTGCCAGGACCAGGTGAGTGCCGCTTGGCAGGACCGAGACGCGTGGACGAAGACGTCCATCTTGAATACCGCACGCAGCGGCAAGTTCTCGTCGGATCGTGCCATCGCCGAGTACTGCGATGACATTTGGAGCGTCTGGCCGCTGACCGTGACGATGTGAATGTCAGTGGTAGCCGGGCAAATCCGGGATGCCACTGGCTGTCAGCCAACCGCCGCCGTCGACGACCAAAGTCGCTCCAGTAACGTACGACGCCGCGTCACTGGCCAGGAATAGCACCGCTTCAGCCACCTCGGTGGTCGAACCGGAACGCCTGAGGGGATTCAGGATGGTGCGGTTTTGGTCATCGCCTGCGATTCTCTTCACCCCCTCGGTTCCTGACATCGCCCCGGGGGCAACAATATTGACGCGTACCCCGTCGGGTCCCCATTCGATCGCAGAAGCGCGGCTGAGCGCATCAATGCCGGCTTTGGCCGCAACGACGTGCGCTTGCAGCGCCATGCCGCGGTACTGAATCGCCGCGCTGATGTTCACCACGGCGCCGCCGTGGTCACGCAGCCATAGTTCGTAGGCTGCCTTCGATACGTTGAATGTCCCTAACAGGTCGATGTCGACCACGGCCTTGAACCCGTTAGGGCTGAGGCCGCTGATCGGGACCGGGAAATTTCCGGCCGCATTGTTGACGACGACGTCGAGTCGACCGAACGTGCGCAGCACTTCCTCGATGACTGCCGTCACCTCGTCGTGCCGGCGGACGTCGCACACTCCGTAGCAGGCCTCAATCCCCGCTTGCCGCAATGCCGCAACCGCGGCTTGGAGGTTGGCCTCCTTCCGGCTACAGATGGCGACGCGAGCCCCGTGACTCCCCAGTACCCTGGCGATCTCCAGTCCCAGCCCGGTGGCGCCGCCGGTTACTAATGCCACCTTCCCCTGGAGAAGATCGGCGCGGAACGGACTGCGGCGGGTGGTCACGAACGTACCGGCGGGATCGGCAGCCGGGCGGATTCGTCCAGGTCGGTGTTGGTGCCCAGGACGAAGGTCCAGTCCAGGGTCACGAAGGGCTCCTCGACCGTCGTCCCGTCAGGGGCGACCCCGGGTTCGTGGCGCACATAATCCGCCTGCAGCGATTCCACGTCGGCGAAGACCGCGTCGCGGCCGATGTACGGATCGTCTCGGTAGAACAGTTGGGTG
>NZ_DASPSP010000145.1:0-23019 GCF_035623875.1 Mycobacterium sp.
TGACGCCGGGGAAGTGCGCCGCTAAGTGAATCTGCTTGATTGGCTTGGTCATCGGAAGAATCCTCGGTGTTCGTTACGTCAGGCTGTCGCGTAGCGGTTGGCGGGACGAGCCAGTCCGAGCGACACGCGCAGCGTGTCGGCGTCGTATTCGGTGTGGAATAACCCTCGGCGGCGCAACTCGGGCACCAGGCCATTGGTAATTTGAACGAGGTCATGAGGCAGCGCGGCGGGTCGCAGCCGAAACCCGGATAGCCCGGCGGCATGCCACTCCTGTAACAGATCGGCCAGTTGCGCGGGCGTACCGACGAAACTTTTTGCATCGCTTCGGTATTCGACACCAGCGAGATCATCGAGCCGGTGTCGGCGTGCCTGCGCCGCCTCTGCGGTGCGGTCGAGGAAAACCAACAGATCACCGAAGACGTGCACCGTATCGCGGCGTCGGCCAGCGGCCCGTTGCAGCGCCGCGATCTCGCTCACAATCTTGGCTGCCTCAGCGGCGTCACGTGGGGTGACGAATCCAACGTCCGCGCTGCCGGCGATCAGCTCGTAAGACGCACCGCCGTGGCCCAGTGCGGCGACGATCGGCTGACCCTGCGGCGGACGGGGAGTAATTGAGGGCCCCTTGACGGAAAACCAGCGTCCCTCGAAGTCGATGTAATGCAGCTTGTCCCGGTCGATAAATCGTCCGGTGGCGACATCGCGGATCTCGGCGTCATCTTCCCAGCTGTCCCACAATCGGCGCAGCACCTCGATGTAATCTGCGGCCTCAGCAAAGTACTCGTTGACCTGCTGCTGTACAAGCGGATCGGTGATCACGTCGGCTGACAGGCGAGGCAGTTCGCGGCGTCCAAAGTGAGCTGCCACGTCGTGGCGTGCCGAGATCTGGACCCGCACGCCGGCTCGGCCCGTACTGACAAAGTCGAGTGTGGCGATCGACTTCGACACATGAAATGGCTCGGTATGGGTGACGATCGCCGTCGGCACGAACCCGATTCCGCGGGTGCGCGGCGCGATTCGAGCTGCGATCAGCACGGCGTCTAGCCGACCGCGAACACGATCGGTCCGGTGATCGGGTTCGAAGTGATCGTCAGACTGCACACCCAACGAATCCTCGATCGTGACGAAGTCCAGCGATGCGCTCTCGGCTTCGCTAACCAGATCAGCCCAATAGTCGGCGTTGAACAACTCTGATGCTCGCGCATCGGCTTCACGCCACGCGCCCGGATGCCACCCGGCACCGTCCAACGCGACAGCAAGGTGCAAGCGAGTCGATGAATCAGGCATCAGACCTGCCTTCCTGGCGGGGGCGACCATGCGATCGGCGCGGCACCGACAGACGTCGACCGCTATCTCCAACGAGGTTAATCGCCAGTCGATTCCGGATCGACCGCCGCGCACCCGTGAAGTGTGAGCGGCTGACGATACGCACTGTGGTAAGGATCCCGAGTCTAGCTAGGTAAAACGGACTGCGCCGATGCTCACGCTCGCCGTCTAGGCGTTCGTGACACCTGGTACGCAGCGGAACTTTTGAATCATCGGGATTGCAAACCCGTGTCGGTCAGCAGTGGAAGCACGCCTTCGGCGAACCAGTACGCCTCTTCCAAGTGCGGGTAGCCCGACAAGATGAACTCGTCGAAGCCCAGCAAGTGATATTCGGTAATCAGGTCGGCTACTTCCCGATGGCTGCCCACCAACGCTGTGCCGGCACCGCCGCGGACAAGGCCCACTCCGGCCCAGAGGTTCGGGTAAATCTCTAGCTTGTCGACCCGTCCCCCGTGCAGGGCGGTCATCCTCCGTTGACCCTCGGATTCCGAACTAGCGTGCAGCGCGGTTGCTTTGGCGATCTGCTCATCGGTGAGCTCGGCAAGCATTTCGTCGGCAACAGCCCAGGCAGCGGCCGAGGTGTCACGACTGATGGTGTGCAGCCGGATGCCGAACCGGACTTTGCGGCCAACGGCGCCGGCCTGTTCCCGTACCCGTTCGATCTTGACTGCCGCGGCCTGCGGCGGCTCACCCCAGGTGAGGTAGACATCGGCGAACTCAGCTGCGATCGGCAGCGCTGCCGCTGACGAGCCACCAAAGTAAATATCCGGCAAAGGATTCGGTGGCTCCGATACTCGGGCATCGGCAACGTTGTAGTAGTCGCCGGTGAAATCGACTGAGTCTTGCGTCCATATCGATTTCACGATCTGCAGAAATTCCGCGGTGCGAGCGTAGCGCTCGTCGTGGTCGAGCCAGTCACCGAAACGGCGTTGCTCGGCGTCGTCGCCGCCACTGACGACATTGAGCAAGACTCTTCCTTCGGAGAACCGTTGCAGCGTGGCGGTCTGCTGCGCGGCCAACGTGGGCGGCACCAACCCGGGACGGAATGCGACCAGGAATTTCAACTTCGCAGTCTCGGCCAGTAACGCCGCCGAGGTCAGCCACGCATCCTCGCACCACGTCCCCGTCGGCGTCAGCACGCCTTCAAAACCCAGCCGGTCGGCGGCGCGCGCCACTTCCGCCAGGTATCCGCGGCTGGGCGCGCGGTATCGGTTCGGGATCGCGCGGTGCGATGAAGCGTGCGACCCGCCGACAATCGAGCGGCTGTCACCTGTGGTGGGTAAGAACCAGAAAAATCTCGGAGACATCTCCCGTCGACGCTAGGTTCCCGACGGGCGGAGAACAAGTTGGATTCCGGGCGCATTTAACTCGTGCGCTGGGCGCATCCGGGGTCTCCGAGGATTTGCTGCTAGACCGGCATTGGCGCAACGCCCGGACCCTGGCGTCGCACAACCCGCGGGTCTACAAGGCGCGGATTCTGGGCGACTGGCTGATCAACGGCACAGATCCGCTGCCCAACCTTGCCAAGCTCGGCCGCGGTGGGCAGGGCAACTGACACCGCCGCAGCGGGCACCAGACATGATGTCGGGATGACCACCGAGATCCGCGTGCTCGAGAGCGAAGACGAACTCATCGCTGCGGCTAACGTGTTCCGCGCCGCGATGATCGGGTTCCCGCCCCTGTCGAACTTGGCGCCCGGCCAGATCGCCTCGCTGCTTGAACCCGGTCGCACCGTCGGAGCATTCGTTGAAGATCAACTCGTCGGTACCGCTGATGCGGTGACGAGCGGACTCACCCTTCCCGGCGGAGCGGTCGTGAGGCACGCGGCTGTGTCGCATATCGGGGTGCTGCCGTCGTTCATCCGAAAGGGCATCGCCACCGACCTTATTCGTTTTCAACTGCACGACATCGCCGAACGCGGTGAGGTGGTCGCCACGCTGCGTGCCTCGGAGGCGACGATCTACGAGCGCTACGGCTACGGCGTGGCGAGCTCGTCGCAAACCGTCGAGGTTCACACCGCACGAGCGGCACTGCGCACCGGCGTCGGGGTCGGTGGCCCGGTGCGACTGCTGGACCCGGCGCAGGTCTGGGATGTCCTGCCCCGGATATATGCGCAGAATCGTCCATCTCGGCCGGGAACCATCGACCGCCGCGACGTGTGGTGGCAAGGTGTCCGACTACGCACCGAATCATTCTCGGGGCCTTGGTATGTCGCGGTACACGGTGCGTCGGGATCTGAAACGGGTTTCGCCCGCTACCGTCCCATCGACACCGAGACCTGGTTTGTCAGTGATCAGCGCACCATCGTGGTCGAAGATTTCTTCGCATCCACCTCTGCGGCCTATCTTGGGCTGCTTCGTTTCCTGCTCGGGCTCGATCTTATTGATCGCGTAGTGTTTTGGATGCTGCCGATCGATGATCCGCTGCCCTGGCTGCTTCTCGATCGCCGGGCATTGCGGGTAACCGCCCTGCACGACGAAACCTGGCTTCGGGTCATCGATGTCGAGAAGGCGTTGGCAGCAAGGCAGTACCAGGGCGACGGCACGGTCACCATCAAGGTCGATGACCCGCTGTTGCCGGACAATTCAGTCACCGTAACGATCGCGGGCCACGATGCCGACCTGACTGAGCGGCGTCCCCAACTTCACGTCGGCGTCGAAGGACTCGGCGCCGTTCTGCTCGGTGGCGCAACCTGGCGCAGCCTGGCCGTGGCCGGGCTGGCCCGCGCCGATGATCCGGGAGTGCTCAACGTGGCAGACCAATTGTTTGCGGTGCGCGAAGCACCTTACGCGGGATTCTTCTTCTAGCAGCGAACTGGCGACAGTGCGGCGAAAACCTACACTGGACGGGTGCGGATTGCGCTTTGCTCCGATGAACCCTACCCAGTGCACAACACCGTGCGCGTCTGGCTCGAGGAACACGGCCATCAGGTCGTGCCGTTCGGATCCGTCGTCGCGGGCTCGGAGACGCCGTGGGCGCTGGCCGCAGAGTCCGCGGCCGAGGCAGTGGCGCGCGGGGACTGCGATCAGGGCGTGTTCTTCTGCTGGACCGGAACAGGTATCAGCATTGCGGCGAACAAGATCTCCGGCATCCGCGCGGCGTTGTGCTCCGATCCCGGGCAGGCAGAGGGCGCCCGCGTGTGGAACCACGCTAACGTGTTGTGCCTTTCCAACCGCACCCTCGCCGACGATCTCGCGAAGGAGATTCTCTCCGCCTGGTTCGGCGCCGAACTCGACGGCCGGGGCGAGAAAGGCGTCGCCGACCTCACCGCCGTAGAGGCGCGTCACCGTCGGTCGTCGAATTGATCCCGAGCAGTTCGACCAGCTGGGTCGCTGAATAATGGTTTGGCCCAAGCCCGTTACGGACCGCTGAGCGCAGGGCCGAGATCTCGGCGGGGGACGCACCGCGGCGCATCGGGATGGGCGCCATGAAATCCTTGGCGACGCCCTGGCTCATCGGCGTGTCCACCAAGCCTGGGTGGATCGAGTTGACGCGAATGTTGTAGCGCGCCAACTCCACTGCGGCCCTACACGGCGCGCAGGATCATTGACCTGCCCGCGGGCCGATAGAGATCGCCCATTGGGTAGTGGGTCAGGTTGCGGGCGCGGCGCCTTTTGCGCCTCCGTTGATACGGAAGCCGCTGATGATCTGAGGTTCGACAGCTACGACGGTGTCAGCATGGTTGACCCACGGATGAAGCAGTTGCTCGTAGCGCAAGACCTTGTCAGGATCGGTGATGGTGTATGCGCGCCCCGCAATAACGACGCTCCACCCCGTCCGAGTCTGTACGTCGATGCTGTCGGCCTCGTAGGCGACCACGACGCCACCGTCAGACCGCACGGCAGCGGAGATCGACGCTGTCAGACGGGTGCGGATGATTATCCGACCTTCGTCCAGTAGATGATTAACAGGGCGGATCGCCGGAAGCGCATTGAGGGTAAATACGATCCGCCCATAGCCGACGCTGGCCAGCAACCGCATTGCCTCAGCGTCGTCTAACTGCTCAGCGCCGAAGGGTGGCTGCAGCAAGCCCAACCCACCGTCGTACGCCCCTTCGTTCACACTCTCAAGCATTCGTTGTACGCCATGTCAGCACGTAGGGCCATAGGACTCCATCTGAAACGACAAAAGTATGCCTGACCGCGAACCGGGGTTAGTCGACTATAGCCGGGTACAGCGGCACCGCTATGCCATCTCACACACCGAAGGCGCGACTTTCGGCCCGCATCCGACCGTCGAGGATGTCGCGGCCAACTGGGACCGGATCCGCGACCATTCGCTGCCCAACGAACTCGACGGCGAAGCGATGCCTGGGGAGTGAAAGCCTATTCCACCCGCCTAAAAGCAATTGCCACAGAACTGCAAACTGCAGGCTAGGATTGCCTTTTGTGCTGATCAGTTTGATTGCCGGCCTGTCCAACAAGTCGCCTCTCGACAGCTGTATCCGTGAGCTCACCCAAGCCCGCGACGACGGGTTCACGCGGGTCTGGATGACGCAGATGCCGTACGACTGTGACCTGCTCACCGTGCTGGCCGCCGCGATGCACGAGGTGAGCGACATCAAGGTCGGCAGCGGCGTCATCCCTATCCAGAACCAGCACCCGATGCTGATGGCGCAGCGAGCGCTGACGCTCAACATGATCGCCGGCGGACGATTCACCCTCGGTGTCGGAGTCACCCACCGCGCCGTGACCGAGGGAATGTGGGGAATCTCCTGGGACCGGTCGGCGCGACGGCTCAGCGAATACCTTGATGGGCTGCTTCCGCTGCTGGCCGGGGAACCGGTCAATGCGACGGGCGAGATGTTGACGACCAGAGGCGCACTCCAGATTTCTGGCGCCCCCACGCCTGAGGTGTACGTCGCGGCACTGGGCCCGCAGATGCTTCGGCTGGCCGGCCGGCGCACCGCCGGAACCATCACCTGGATGACCGGACCGAAGACGCTGAAAGAGCACATCGGGCCCACAATGCGCACCGCGGCCGCCGAGGCCGGACGATCCAATGGAGCTGTCAGCGTTGCAGCGGCCCTGCCCATCGCCGTCACCGACGACGTGGCCGCAGCGCGTTCACTGGCGGCCGAACAGTTCGCGATGTACGGCCAGTTGCCGTCCTACCGTGCGATGTTGGATCGCGAGGGCTACGCGGGACCGGAAGACGCCGCGCTCATCGGCGACGAGGCCACCGTGCGCGACCGGCTCGACGAGGTACGCGCCGCGGGCGTCGACGAGTTCGCCGCGATTCCGTTCGACCCGTCACCCGAGGGCCGGGACAGGACGCGGGCGTTCCTGCGCCCACTGATCAGCTCTGTCTGATCAAGCCGGAGTTAGGGATTCGGCTTTCTTGGCGGCCATCGGCCACGGCGAGGGAACCGGCCGCTGCAGTTCGATGCCGATCAGGTACTGCCAGATGAGCACCGAAAGCCCGGACGACGCCCCCAGCGAAAGCACGACGGTTGCGCGATGAAATCCCGGCCTCGGCACAGATCTCTTCGATGGTCACCTTGTCGAAACCGCGTTCGCGCAGACCCATCTGACTCCCACACGCACATCGTTGCACGTAATGCAAACATCGCAGCCAAGTGGCGTCGAGCGGACTGGAACGGCTTGGCCGGTCGGCGGCTTACGCCACGCGTGCTGTTGGACTATCGATCACGGAGTATTCGGTGGCGTCGCCGGAGATCACTCGGCTTTGCTCACCGCGAACGCTCACCGGGATGTCGCCGGCCAGCGTGATCCGGTGCATGCGGCGGGGCTGGCTTCCGTAGTCGGAGACGGCGTAGTGCTGAGTTGCGCGGTTGTCCCACATCGCGACGTCGCCGAGTTCCCAGTTCCATCGAATCGTGTTCTCCAGCCAGGTAATACGGTCCTGGAAGATCCGGAACAACGCCTGTGACTCGCTGCTGTTCACCCCTAGAATGCGCTTGACAAAGTTACCGAGGAGCAGTGATCGTTCACCGGTCTCGGGATGCACCCGCACTACCGGATGGTGCGTTTCGAAATGGGCCGAATGGAATTCGGCGGCGTACTTCAACACGGCGTCGGGGTTGGCCTGTAGCGCGGCCAACTTGGCCGGATCGATATCCATCTGGGCATAGTCGAACGCGTTGTTATGCATCGCCCATAAGCCATCCGCGAGCTGCTGCAGCGGCTCCGGCAACTGCTGATAGGCAGCGACCGTCGACGCCCAGGTGGTGGTGCCGCCATAGGAGGGCAGCTCGACAGCGCGCAGAATCGAGGCTTTGGGGATCCGGTCGACAAAAGTGACGTCGGTGTGCCACTGGTTGGCGCCGCCACCCGCGAAAGATTCCAGGCGCATGACCCGGCTGCCTTCGAACTTTAGCGTGGGGTGCGGAGTCGTCGGGACACCCAGGCTCTCCGCGAAGGCGAAGTGTGACTCGTCGTCGAGGTGATCCTGACCTCGGAAGAACAGCACCTTGTGCTGCGCCAGCGTCTGATTGATCGCGGCCGCGGTTTCGGCGTCGAGCTCGCCGAGCCGCACCCCGTCGACCCGCGCACCGATGTTCTCGCTCAGCTTCACCACACGCAGATCACTACTCATGGCCGTCCCTTTCACGTCTTTCATCCTGTAGGCGGCTGTCTACACGAGCGTTGTCCTGTTACTGTACACAGATGGCTACACCAGAGGCAACGGTTGCAATTACCACGAAACCAATGGGCAAAGACGAGGTCGTCGCGGCCGTCCTGGAAGCGGCCAGCGAGTTGTTCGCAGAGCGCGGTCCTGCTGCGACGTCGATTCGTGAGGTTGCGGCGCGGGCCGGGGTTAATCACGGCCTGCTGCATCGCCATTTCGGCAGTAAACGCCAACTGCTGGCGGCGACTCTGCAGCATCTCGCCGATTCCGGGGCGGCGCTGCGTGAGTCCGGCGCGCCGCCAGAGCAACTAGAGGCCGCGCACGAACTTCAAGCCCGCGTCATGGTGCGTTCGATGCTCGACGGATTTCCCATCGAAGAACTTCAGCAGCGCTTCCCGGGGATGGAGCGGTTCTTGGCTGAGGTGCGCCCCGGCCACAGCGACGAGCGCCAGGCACGGTTGTTGGCCGCCCACGGGATGGCCCTTCAGTTCGGGTGGGGGCTGATGGCCCCGACGTTGCGGGTGGCGTTCGGGCTAAACGACCTCAGCGATGCCGAACTTCGATCAGCGGTAGCCGAGCAAATTGCGAAAATCATCGCCCCACAATGACTGACCACGGATAGCCCGTTTCACCCGTTTCTTCATCGGACCGCTGAATCGAGAAACGCCGGCCCGCCGAAGTCGAGATACAGGTTCACCAGGTCGGCCTGTTGGGCCAGCAGTGGAAAGCTGGCCTACGCTCAATCCGGCGGAGCGAGGAATTGGTTGGCGCGCGGGCGATCCTAATTGATCGGCCACCCGAGTGTGGGCGCACTGTTGTAGCTGGTCCGCGACCGCTACGGTCAGTAATACATGTGACGGAGGTTTCTATGGCCGGGCAGATCCCATTGGTCGACTATCTGGTGCTCGACGATGGCGATCCGCATCTGATCGTGCAGGAATGCACCAGTTGCGGGGCCCGGTTCTTCGACCGGCGCAATGCTTGCGCCGGTTGCTTTGCGACCAATTTCACGACCGTCCCGGTGGCGACCGAAGGGACGGTGCGGGCGTTCACGATTGTCACGTTCGCCGCACCGGGCATCCCCACCCCGTTCGTGGCGTCGGTGGTCGACTGCGACGGCACCCAGGTGCGCGCCAACCTCATCAACGTGGAGCCCGATCCCGAGCACGTCCGCGACGGGATGAAAGTGCGGCTGGCCACCTACCCGATGGGGACCGACTCGGCAGGTACCGAGGCGATCGGCTTCGGCTTCGAGCCCGCCGAATGACGAACCACGACCTAAATCCCGCGACGAAGGAGCAACGACCGTGAGCGCCAGCGACGAGATCTGGATCCTGGGAATCCGGATGACCAAATTCGGCAAGCACCCGGACAAGGACACCGTGGACCTGGCGGCCGAGGCCGCGACCGGCGCGCTCTCTGACGCCGGCGTGACCATGGCCGACATCGGGGTGATCGCGGCCGGGAACCTGATGGCCGCGAACGCCGGGATCGGTCAACAGCTGCAAAAGCAGATCGGACAGACCGGCATTCCGGTGTACAACGTGGCCAATGCCTGCGCGACCGGGGCCACCGCGCTGCGGACCGCGATCATGGCCGTGAAGGCCGGCGAGGTGAAGTACGGATTGGCGGTCGGCGTGGAGAAGTTGTCGGGCGCCGGGTTGCTTGGCGCGGGCGGCAGGAAGAAGGCGGAAGCCGACGTCTGGGCGCCGGCGGGCCGGTACGGCGCCGTCGCGCCGGTCGACGGGCGGATCGGCACCGAGGCCATGCCCGGCGTGTTCGCTCAAATCGGCACCGAGTACGGCCACAAGTACGGCGGCACCAGCTTCGAGTTGTTCGCCAAAATCAGCGAGAAGAACCACGCTCACTCGACGCTGAACCCGCTGGCCGCCTACCAAAAGAAGTTCACCCTGGAGCAGATCATGAACGACGTCATGATCGCCTACCCGAACACTCGGCCGATGTGCTCGGCCAACTGCGACGGCGCGGCGGCCGCGGTCGTCTGCAACGGCGAGACGTTGAAATCGCTGCCGCAGCAGCAGCGGCGGCGCGCGGTGAAGGTGTCGGCTTCGGTGCTGACCACCGACCCCTACGAGGACGGCTGCCAGGTCCTCCCGAACGTCAACACATTGACCCGTAACGCCGCCGCGAGCGCCTATGAACAGGCCGGCGTTGGGCCGAGCGACCTCGACCTGGTCGAGCTGCATGACTGCTTCGCCACCGCCGAGCTGGTGCACTACGACAACCTGATGCTGTGCGAAGTAGGCGGCGCCGCCGACTTTTTCAACTCCGGTGCCACCTGGCGCGACGGCTCCACCCCGGTGAACGTATCCGGCGGGCTGCAGTCCAAGGGCCATCCCATTGCGGCCACCGGCATCGCCAACATCTGGGAAATCTGCCACCACCTTCGCGGCGAAGCCGGCGACCGTCAGATCGAGAACGCGAAGGTCGGGCTGGCCCACGTGATCGGCCTGGGCTCCGCTTGCGGCGTCCACATCCTCGAAAAGTCAGCGGCTTAGTTACGACTGGATGGCTCTGCCGGCACCGTGGGTAGCATTCTGGGAGCTCGGTAAAGGAACGAAGGAAGGACTGCAGTGAGCGAAGAGCAACGCAACGTGATGGCATCAGGGCGTGGCTTTATCGCTGCGTTGGATCAAAGCGGTGGCAGCACCCCAAAAGCATTGAAGCTTTATGGGATTCCGGACGACGCCTATCACAACGACGAGCAGATGTTCGATCTCGTCCACGAGATGCGTGCGCGCCTCATGTCGAGTCCGAGCTTCACCGGCGACAAAATATTGGCAACCATTCTTTTCGAGCAGACCATGGACCGCGCCATCAGTGGCGAGAACACCGCGGCGTTCCTGTGGAAGCAGAAGCAGATCGTGCCGTTTGTGAAGGTCGACGAGGGGCTCGCCGACGCCGAAAACGGTGTGCAGCTGATGAAGCCGATGACAAAGCTCGACTCCTTGCTGGAGCGGGCCATCGATAAGGGGATTTTCGGCACGAAGATGCGCTCGTTCATCCAGGAACCGAACGAGGACGGAATCAAAGCCATCGTCGACCAGCAGTTCGACTACGCGCACAAAATCGCTGAGCGCGGGCTCATGCCGATCATCGAGCCCGAGGTGAGCATCAAGAGTCCCGCCAAACCCCAAGCGGACAGGCTGCTGGTAGAAGAGTTGACGGGCAAGCTCGACGAGCTGGCCGGCGACGGGCAGGTGATGCTCAAGCTGACGTTGCCCGACGAGAACGACCTGTATGCCCCGCTGATCGAGCATCCCCGCGTCCTGCGCGTGGTTGCCTTGTCCGGCGGCTACAGCCTCGCGGAAAGTTGCGCGATCCTGGCTCGGAACCACCGCCTCATCGCGAGCTTCTCGCGAGCCTTGACCGAGGGGCTGACGATCGACCAGAGCGATGCGGAATTCGACAAGAAGCTCAAATCGAATATCGACGAGATATACACCGCCTCGCTGACATAACCGTTGCTCCCATCGACGCTCCGGCCACGCCCCAAGCGTAATTACGCCGACGCCTCCGCCGCCCCGGACGGCCTGACCCGCCGCAGACCACGCCGGGCGTGCTAGACCTGCTCGTCTGCAGCGGGTGCAAGGAAACAACCTTCGAAATGACCGTTCTCGATCCCGACGGTCTGCATGAACGAGTGGGCGACCACCGGGCCGACTAGCCGAAACCCCGCTCCCCGTAACGTTAGAGAAAGCTGGCGCGACTCCGGGCTTGCCATCCGGCCATCGGCCCAGCTCCGCAGTCGATGGTGCTCACGCGGTTGATGCTGCCATGCCAGTTGCGACAACGAGTACTTCGACAGCAGACCGGCGTTGTGCAGCGTGGCTTCGATCTTTCGCCGATTACGAATGATCGAGGTGTCGGCCATCAATCGTTCGACGTCGCCGTGGTTCATCGCGGCCACCGTCGGGGGGTCGAATCCGTGAAACGCTGTCCGCAGGTTGTCCCGCTTGTCGAAAACAGTTGCCCATGACAAGCCGTTCTCGAAGTACGTCAACACCAGCGCCTCGAACAGCACGGCCTCGTCGTGTGTCGGCGTCCCCCATTCGTGATCGTGATAGGCGATCAAATCCCGGCCCGTCTCGGTGGCCCAACGGCAGCGGGCGATACCGTCGGCGGCCGATACCACAGTGGGCAGCTGTGGCGACATACCGACACCGGCCATCGCTTTCATGCGACGGCCCTATTGCGCCGTAGCCGTTGAGCTTTCGTCATCCGGCCTGCGGGTTCTCAACGACTAGCGCGATGCCCTGTCCTGAGCCGATGCACACACCGGTCACCCCATATCGGGCGTTGCGTTCATGTAGTTCGGTGGCCAGGGTCAAAACGTACCGAGTGCCTGAGGCGCCGAACGGGTGCCCAGTGGCGACGGCTCCCCCGTTGGGGTTGAGTTTGTCGTCGGGGATCGTGAACCCGTCCAATTGGTTGGACAGTTCGCGCAGCACCCCCAGCGCTTGGGCGCTGAATGCCTCGTGCACTTCCCAGACGTCGACCTGTTCAGGGGTGAGTCCGGCGCGCTTGAGCGCCAAGGGAATCGCCCACGCCGGCGCAAGGCCCATGATCAGTGGGTCGAGTGCGTAGACGGCCGACGACACCACCCTGGCCAACGGCGCGACACCGAGGTCTGCTGCTTTCTGTCCTGATGCGATCACGATCGCGCTGGCCCCGTCGGTGAGCGGGGATGAGTTGCCGGCGGTCATCTGAGTGGTGCCGGCCTGGACCGGCAGAGCGGCCAGCCGTTCGGCAGTGGTGTCATCGCGAATGAACTCATCGTGCTCGAACACCCGCGCTGGGGCTTTCTTGGTGGCTGGAATAGACACGGGCATAATCTCTTTGGCCAGTCGGCCGGAGTCGCGAGCCGCTGCCGCCCGGCGCTGGGACCGCAAGGCGAACGCGTCGATCTCCTCGCGGGTCAGCTGGTAACGGTCCGCTACGTTCTGCGCGGTCTCGATCATCGAGATGTATGCGTTGCGGGCCAGCAAGGTCGGGTTCGGTGGGCCGCCGGCCCCGGCCCACATCGTGTCGAGCAGAAAGACGGGGCCGCGGGGGGAGAACGGCGCATCACCTTTCATCCACGCCCAACCTGATCGGGACATCGATTCGACCCCACCGGCGATGCCGATATTCAAGTCGCCGGCCATGATCGCGTGGCTAATGTTCACCGTCGCGCTCACTGACGAACCGCAGAACCGGTTGACGGTAGCGGCGGCGACGCTATCCGGGAAGCCGGCTGCCAGTGCTGCCCACCGGGCGACATCGCCCATTCCCTCGTGGGCGGTGTTGACGCATCCGGCGACGATGTCTTCGACCTGTTCGAGGGGAACCCCGACGCACTCGCACGCACCTCGCATCGTCATCCCCAGCAGATCATCGAGCCGCAGGTGCGACAGCGATCCCCCGTATCGCGCGAACGGTGTCCGTACCCCGCCAAGGATGAACGCCTCAGTCATCGCCTATCCGAAGGCACCTGAGCAAATCCCGGTTCGCCGCCTTCTACAACGGTATTGAACCGGATCCGAGTTTCGAGACGCTCGCTGATTTCTTGGATCGCGCTCTCGGGAAGCGCGGTGACCTCGAAGTTCTCCCTGATGCGGGACGGCGTGACCGATCCCGTGAGAACTGCGGTGCCGCGCTGAATACCCCAGGCCAACAGCACTTGCGCAGGGGTCTTTTCAACACGCTGAGCGATCGACACGATGAGAGGGTCGTCGAGCAGTCGCGGTTCTAGCGCGTGTCCCAGCGACGCGAACGCCAACAGGATGATGCGATGGCTCCTGCACAATTCATACAGTTCCCATTGCGGGTGGTACGGGTGTGACTCGACCTCCACGACCGCCGGCTTGATCCTGGCGGTGTCGACGATCGCTCGGGTGCGTTCGGCGTCGATATCGGACAGGCCTATCGCTCGTGAAAGTCCTTCGTCGACAAGCGCTTCCATCGCAGCCCAAGTTTCCTCCAACGTGACGCCGTCGTCGCGGATGACATCTCCGTTCGGGTGGCGGGGATCTTGGTCATCGCCAGGCTGGAACGCGAACGGGGTGTGCACCAGATACAGGTCGACGGCGTCTAGCCCGAGTCTGTGCAGGCTGGCCTGCAACGCGGGCTTGACCCGCTCAGGTCGATGGTTGTTGTTCCACAGCTTGGTGGTGACAAACAGGTCCTCGCGGCGAACCGTTTTGTTGGCGAATAACTCTGCGAGCGCCGTGCCGACCTGGGCTTCATTGCGGTATCGCTCGGCAGCGTCGAGGTGGCGGAACCCCACCTCGACCGCCATCTTGACGGCACTGTGGGTCTTTGTGTTATCGGAAAGGGATGTCCCAAACCCGAGCGCCGGGATCTCGCCGCTGCCGTTGTTCAAGGCAAATTTGTGCTGACTTAGATTCTCATTCGATGCCATGGTCTTCAGCCTCATCTATCTATTGAGCCGGCGCGTAGATGCTGTCGGCGGCTACCGACGCCACGCCGAGTTCGGCTGCGACCGCATCGACCGCGCGCCGGGCGACGTCGAGGTTCACTCGGCCGTCGGAAGTGTAGTACGGATGGATGTAGCGCTCGTAGTAGCGCTGCACCTCTTGATGTGTCATCCGGTTCAGAAACGACGCAATGTATTTGGTGGCCAGGTCGGGTTGGTCCGCCATCGTTTTCAGGGCGCGCTGATTGGCACGCACCAGCGCCTGCACCGCCGGGCTGTCGATCGGGTTGCGGGTGGCGTCCACGGCAATTCCCACGGTGGGAATCTGGAAATGATCCCCCACCCAGGCCAGCACGTGAAAGCCCTCCTCCTCGGCGACTTGTTCGGGCCCCAGGGTGCTGCCGACGTAGGCGGCGTCGATGGAGCCGTCGCGAAGGTGCCGCAGGTCCATCTGATAATCACCCGGATGCCGCGCCACGCATTGCACGTCACGGTCGGGGTCCAGACCGTGCTGACGAAGCACTATTCGTGCGAAGCACCCGGGCGGAGTATTTGGCGCATGTACGGCGAGCCGGCGACCGCGAAGGTCCGCCATGGATGTCACGCTGGCGTTGCCGAGAAACCAGAACAATGGACGGTCGGTGTTCATGCTCAAAACGGTCCATTCGAAGCCGTCGGTCAGCCGCGATAACACCGCCCGGCCGAGCCCGATGGTCGCACAGGAGCGTACACGCGTGATGTCCCAGCGGGTTCCATCCCGTAAGGCGACGTGGACGCCCTCATCTTCGAAGTAGCCCTCCTGATCGGCCACGTAGGCGACCAGCTCCTCGTGGATACCACGCCCGACGTAGGCGAGGTCGATCGTGTGCATGGCGAGCGTCCTTCCTTTGATTGGATGAGATCCGATGCAGCGCAGCCACATTCAATCCATCGTCAGGCCTCCGTCGACCGGGAAATAATGGCCGGTGGTGAAACCGGCATCCTCACTGCCCAAGAAAGCCAAGGTCTTGGCCACCTCGTCGGGCGTCACGAGTCGTCCCATCGGCGCGGCCGCACCGAGCGCACGCAACTGCTCTGGCGTCAACTTCTGGTTCATCGTCGTGCCCTGCACCGTCGCCGGTGCGACGAGGTTGGCGGTGATTCCGTGGGGCGCCAGCTCGAGTGCGATGTAGCGGACGAACTGGTCCAGGGCCGCCTTGGCGACGCCGAGGTTGATCATGCCGTTGCGCGGATGACGCGACGGCTCCGCGGTGATATACAGCAGGCGGCCATAACCGCGGGACGTCATGCCCGGCACAACGGCTTTGGTGACAAGGAACGCGGCATGCAGCTCTCGGTCCAGCTTTCCACCGAGCTGTTTCCAGGTGAGATCGGCGAACGGCGTTATGTCGTAGGGAATCAATGCGTTGTGCACGAGCACGTCGACTCGGTCCCAACGCTGTTCGGTTTCGTTGAACATCGTGGCGACATCGTCAGGCACGGTGACGTCAGCGCGAATCGCCACCGCCTCGCCGCCGGCCGCGGTAATGGCCGCGACCACCTCGTCCGCCTCCGCGGCGCTCGACCGGTAGTTGACGACCACGCGAAACCCTTGTTCGGCAAGAACCTGTGCGGTCGCCGCGCCGATTCCCCGACTGGCTCCAGTAATCACCGCGACTCGTGACATCAGTATTGGCCTCCGTGTGAAGGAAAGATTTCGTTGATCCGGCGGTCATCACCATTCGTCCGGCCGATCACACTTTCAACTCTTGCGGATTGGGCGGCACTTCGCACCAGGGAAAGTCACTGGCCCGGCGGGCGGGGGTCGCCCCTGCAGCATTTCAAGATCGTACGGCGAGACGCGTTGCTGGTACAGACGCCGACCTCAGATTTATCGCCGCGCGCTGCGTGAAGGGTCCCCGTCCCCGGGCCGGGTGGCCGTCCGGTTGTCTGCGCGTTTTGTCGCGCCAGCTGACCAGGGTGTTCGACGGGTGTGAACGGGTGGCGCACGATCGGCCTGTTCGCCGCGCACGATGTCGACGAGCTGGAGGGTTTGCTTGCCGCGATGCCGTCACGGAGCTGGCAGATCCATGAGGTCACGCCACTATCCGCGCACCCTCACGATCCAGAGCTTGGCGGGGTGATATCCAACCGTAGCCAGCGGGCAGAGTTTCTGATCGTCATGACCATCATGACGCCGGCGGGAGCACCACAACGCGTTGTCGGTGACGCTTGGATGCGGCAAGCTAATGAGGGCCCACGAACTGGGCGAGGAGGGTCACCTCATGCGACTATGGACGGCATCATCCCCTGAAGACATTGCACACCAAAAGAATCGGATTGGCAGTCTGACATGACAACACCTGATGCAATTCGCCAGACAAGGATTCCGCTTATCAACGGTCGGGGTGCTCTACCCGCTATCGGGTTTGGCACGCTCATTCCGGATCTTGCTGAGACCAAGCGGGCCGTCACGACCGCACTGGGCGTGGGTTTTCGGCATTTCGATTGCGCAGAACGGTATCGCAATGAAGAAGCGGTGGGTGACGCGATGCGCGAGATGTTCGAGGCCGGAACTGTTCAGCGGGAAGATGTGTTCGTCACCACGAAGCTGTGGAACACCAATCACCGCCCAGAGCGCGTCAGGCCTGCCTTCGAGGCGAGCCTTCGCCGACTTCAACTCGACTATGTCGATTGCTATCTGATCCACACACCGTTCGCATTCCGCCCTGGCGACGACCAAGATCCCAGAGACGAGAACGGTCAGGTGATCTACGACGAGGGGGTTACATTAGCGGAGACGTGGCGGGCGCTGGAGCGCCTCGTGGACGACGGCCGCTGTGGGTCGATCGGTCTGTCGGACATCACCCTGGAGAAGGTGCAAGAGATTGTTGCGGTTGCGCGTATCAAGCCAGCGGTAGTGCAAGTTGAGTCGCATCCTTACCTTCCCGAATGGGAACTGCTCTCTTTCTGTCAAGAGCATGGAATCGTACTGCTGGCGTTCGCGCCGCTGGGACATTCCTCGGTGCCAAATTTGTTGGAAGACCCGGTAATCACCGGTGTCGCAGAGCGCTTGCACGTGACCGCGGCCCAGGTTGCCCTGTCTTGGGCCGTGCAGCGGGGCACTGCTTTCCTGACCACCTCGACCAAACCTCAACGCATCCAACAGAACTTTGAGATTTCGACTCTCCCCGAAGACGCTATGCAGGAGATTCGGAACCGCATCACCACGAACGTCAGGTTCAACCCAGTCGTAGGCACCGGCGTGCCTGGATTCATTCCTCCGAGCTAGAGGTCGTACGTCGCGCGAGCGCGGCGTCAAGTTCACGGCGCGACTCGATTTCGAGCTTGGCGAAGATCTCGGGGAGATGAAGGGAGCCACTCATTGAGCTAGCGTAAAGCTAAGTTCGACGGCCGAGCGAAGGAGCGGAGTAATGGAATCGTCTTTATTTGCCTTTGTGACCATCGTCGCCCTTGCGCTGGCCTTGGTGTTCGCCGTCTTTGCTGGTCTATACGTGAGGCGGCTCGAGGCTCGGACCTTTAATCCGATAGGCGACGAAATAGGCAGTGCCAGAACAGTTACGCGCAAAGTGCGCAAGGGCGAACCCATGTCGGCGGATGAGTTGGAGTATGCGAAGCAAATCATCGGTGCTCGTAGCTCCGTGATAACGTTCTGCATCCCCGCCACTCTGTTCATGCTGGGACTCTTTTATGTGTTCGGGAGTCTTTACCACTTGCATGGAGCAACGCCATCCGAACGGACATTTCTCGGAGTGTTCCCCATGTTGGCCGCCATGAACTTCACGACTCAGATTCTCCGCAGCATAAGGTTGAAACGGCGCCTGCGGAAAATTTCATGAAGCAAATCAAGGCATGTGGTGCTGCCGTTTCGGTGATTTCCGGTGCGTTGGACGTTAATTCTTACGCGCTGCCGACTGGACCAACAGGTGATAACGTCGCACACCGCTTGCTCGCGTGCCCGCCGTGGCTGGTAGTGTCCTAGCTGCCATATCTCAATCTAGTTGATATGGCCGAGGTAGGCGAAGCGAGAACACGAGGTCGGGGACCGGATTCCGAAAGGTGATGGAGTGAGCCCTCGTTCAGTCGGCAGGACTGTCTTGGCGCGAGTCTGGATGCCTTTAGTTGCTGTCGTTGCGGTCGGCGTGGGTGCGGTGGCCATGTGGAAGGTGCATCAGTTTTCCGAGCCGCCCCCTGTCGTCACCGTCAATGAACCGGCAGCACCTCCGGAGTTCAGTATCAAACGGCTCACGTATGAGTTGTTCGGCTCCGTCGGGCAAGGGGGGATGCTCGTCTGGGTGGACATCGACGGGCATCCGCATCAGGTTAATCTCACGACCTTGCCGTGGTCGCACACGGAGTCGACCACGCTCACCGTGGTGTCCGGCAGCATCTCGGCGCAGGTTCATGGTGGTCAAGTCGGCTGCCGGTTGCGGGTGAACGGCGTTGTCCGCGCTGAACAGTCCGACACCCATCAGGATGCACACGTCTTTTGCCTGGTGAAATCCGCATGAGCGAGCATTGGGCGGAGCCTGCGGCGAAGCGACCCTTCGTCCCCAGAATGGTCCGCGCCTTCGCGATACCGATCATCGCCTTTTGGGCGCTTCTCGCCGTGTCGACGAACACTTTCATACCGCAGGTAGAGCGGGTCGCAGAGGAGCTCGCGGGTCCGGTGGTCCCGCACTACGCGCCGTCGCAGCGGGCATTGCTGGCCATCGGTGCGAAATTCCAGGAGTCCAATTCGACCAGCTTGGCCATGGTCGTGCTGGAAGCCAACCGGCCGCTGGGCGACGTGGACCATCAGTACTACGACGAGTTGATGCGCCGGCTGCTGCAAGACACCAAGCATGTGCAGTCCGCCATAGACCTGTGGGGGAAGCCGATCACCGCGGCGGGGGCGCAGAGCCTCGACGGCAAGTGCACGTACGTGCTGTTGCGTCTCGCGGGCGATATCGGCCAAATGCAAGCGAACGAGTCCGTTGCTGCTGTTCGGGACATCGTCACCAAGGACACGCCGCCGCCAGGGCTCAAGGTCTACGTCAGCGGCGCGGCCCCGCTCGCCAAGGACACGGTGGCTATTGCGAATAACAGCTTGAACAACATCACGATCGTGACGATCTTCCTCATCACCGCGATGTTGCTGCTGGTGTACCGCTCCCCGGTCATTCTGTTTGTGCCCTTGGCCGGAGTTCTGTTCGAGCTGCTTGTCGCGAAGGGGGTTATCGCAACCCTCGGACATCTCGGGTACATCGAGCTCTCGTCATTCGCGGTGAACGTCGTCGTCGCGCTGACCCTGGGAGCGGGAACGGATTACGGCATCTTCTTGATGGGCCGCTATCACGAGGCGCGACACGACGGCGAAACCAGGGAGGAGGCGTTTTACACCGCATATAGGAGTGTCACGCCGGTCATCCTTGGCTCCGGGCTGACGATCGCAGGGGCGTGTTACTGCTTGACTTTCGCGCGACTCAACTACTTCCACACCATGGGGCCGGCCGTCGCTATCGCCATGCTGTTTACCATCACGGCAGCGCTGACGCTCGGCCCGGCCTTCTTGACCGTGGGCAGCCTTTTCGGGCTCTTCGACCCGAAAAGCAAGGCCAAGGCATATCTGTATCGGCGGATCGGGACGAGCGTGGTGCGGTGGCCGGTGCCTATACTCGCGGCCAGTTCCGCTGCCGTCATGCTCGGCGCGATCTTCGTGCCGACGTACCGGCAGAACTACGACGACCGTGAATACCAACCGATCAGTGGTCCCTCCAATCAGGGTTTCGCGGCGGCGGATCGGCACTTCCCGAAGAGCAAGCTGTTCTCCGAGATGCTGATGATCGAGTCGGATCACGACCTGCGAAACTCGGCTGACTTCATCTCGCTAGACCGGGCGGCCAAGGCCCTCGAGCGCCTTCCCGGCGTCGCGATGGTGCAGAGCATCACCAGGCCCATGGGCCGAGCTTTGGAACATGCCACGATTCCCTACCTATTCACGACGCAAGGCAGCGGTAGCGGTCAACAGCTCCCGTTCAACGTGCAGCAAAACGCGAATACGAGCCAGCAGGCAGAGGTCACGACGCACACCGTCGCCGTCTTACGGAAAGAGATCGAGTATTTCCAGAAGATGTCCGATGAGCTGCATAAGACGGTTCTCACCGTCGAAGACCTGCAGAGAGTTAGCGACAACATCAATGAAGAAATCTCAAATCTCGACGATTTCTTCCGTCCCATCAAGAGCTACTTCTTTTGGGAGAAGCACTGTTTCGATATTCCTATTTGCTGGACGTTTCGATCGGTGTTCAGCGCGGTCGATCAGATCGACCATTTGGCCGAAGACATCAAGTTCGCCAAGGTCTCTCTTGAGGAGATCGACAAGGTTCTGCCGCAAATCATCACGCAGCTGAAACTCACGGCCGACGACTCGGAGACGTTAGCGGCTCTTTTAACCAACACCTACGGTTCCTCGTCTCTGCAGTCCACCCAGACCGACCAGACATTCTTCGACCAGGTCAATGTGGGGCTCGACTTCGACCAGTCTCGCAGCGATGACTTCTTCTACATTCCGCACGAGGGTTTCGACAATGAAGACGTCAAGACGGGCATGCAGCTCTTGATGTCGCCGGACGGCAAGGCTGCTCGGTTCATCATCACCCACGAGGGGGACGCCAATGGCCCGGATGGCGTGCAGCATGTCGAACAGTTCCCCACCGCGATAACCGTGGCGCTCAAAGAGACCTCGCTGGCCGGCGCGAAAGTTTATATCGGCGGTTCGGGAGCAACCAACAAGGACATCAAGGAATACGCTGCGTCCGATCTGCTGATCGTGGCGATCGCCGCCTTCGTGCTGATCTTCTTGATCATGTTGTTCCTGACCAGAAGTCTGATGGCCGCCATGGTCATCCCCATGACGGTGGCCTTCTCCTACGCCGGTGCGTTTGGGCTGTCCATACTCGTCTGGCAACACCTCATCGGCCTGCCCCTGTACTGGTTGATCCTGCCGCTCACCTTCATCATCCTGGTGGCGGTGGGTTCGGACTACAACCTCCTGTTGATCCTCCGTGTTAAAGAGGAGCTGCACGCCGGAATTCACACCGGTCTCATCCGCGCGCTCGGGAGTACGGGTGGCGTGGTGACGTCAGCGGGTTTGGTGTTCGCGTTCACCATGCTGGCGATGCTCAGCAGCGACCTCAGAGCCGTCGGTCAGCTGGGTTCCACGGTCTGCATCGGCCTGCTGCTCGACACACTGATCGTGCGTTCGTTCGTCGTGCCGTGCATCCTGCGAATCCTCGGGCCATGGTTCTGGTGGCCAACCCTAGTGCGTTCCCGTCCGCTACCTCAGCGATAAGGGCGTTATCAACGAAGATGGTTGGAAGCTGGGCGCCGCAAAGACTGGGACTTTCTGCCCCACCAACCCATTTCCGCTTCTTCGACAGGTCCGTGACCTAGATATGACCTGACGGTGGGTTGTTTACCCCGCCGGTAGTTTGAGCACCCGGTTGTTGCCGGTGTCGGTGACGTTGACGGTGCCGCTGCCGTCCACCGCCACCCCGGCTGGAGTATTTTTAACTGGTGGGTCGCTAGCATGTCCGATCAGGTGAGGGCGTGGGAAAGGCCAGAGGCGAGATGGCGTTCGGACGTTACCGGCTGCCGACCCTGATCGACCAGAGCCGAATGGGCAAGGTTATCGCGGCGGCGGCAGCCGCTACAGCGCTCGCACCGTTCTCGGTGCTAGCCGCCACACCCGGTGCGGCACAGGCGGCTCCATGGGCCCCTGCCGGCGTCGGGGCAGACTCCATTGCCTGCCGGAACTGTCTGCTTCCGGTAGCGCAATATCGTATTTCGACGCCACGCGTGTACTACGAAGCCGCGTCGTCCCGCCCGGCCCAGGCGCCCCCGAGCAGGGTGCCGGTGCAGACTCCGGAGGCTCCGCTGGAGCCCGCGCCGACGACCATAACGCCGGTGCAGACCCCCCAGGTCGTTCTGTCAAGTCCCCTGCCCCCGAGGACGATTCCGGTGGTGGCCGCTCAGGAGGAGCCCACCGGACCCTGGTGGCGCATGGCGCTGCACTACGGGGTGTTGGTGATAGCAGTGTGCGTTGTCGCCTGGATGATCCATCGTTTCACGAAAATGTGGAGCGCGCCCCTGACGGCTAGCGCACCGTGGCCGGCCCGGCGAGGTTTCGGCCCGGGTGGGATCGCAGGTGTGCTAAGGGCCCGAAAAAGAATGGCGCTGGTCGAGGCGGGCCATAGATGCGCCATCCCCACCTGTCGGCACCCAACGACCGAGATAGCTCACATCGTGCCTGAGTCACAGAGCCATGACGACTCGTTCGAGAACCTCATCGCGTTATGCCCGAAGTGCCAAAAGAAAGAAATCGATGCGCAGTCGATGCGCATGTACAAGCGCAATCTCGCGATCTTGAACAGCCGCTACTCTGATTTCGAGCGCCGGGTGTTCGACCAGATTGCCGAGACCGACCGGAGATCCTTCATTGTCGAGGCGGGTTTGGAGATCCCTCTCCTCCACGCGGTCAATGACGGGATTTTGAAACGAGTTGAACTAGCGCCCGCAGGGGCCCAACGGGGTGAACCAACCCAGTACAAGTACGAGGTCACGGATGAAGGCCTGGACTTCATCAACCGATACGTCTGTGGTGAAGACATATCGTGAGGCCCCGC
>NZ_DASPSP010000147.1:0-15394 GCF_035623875.1 Mycobacterium sp.
CAAGGGTCTTTCGACCTGACGTAATCGCCGAAAGTCACGTTCAACTTGCCGAACTCGGATTTCCGACGCGCCTGAACCGCATTGCGTCTGCGCGCCCAGACGCCCGCGCCGACAGTCCGTCAGCCGCAGAATTCCCGTATACGCAAACCTCCCCACACCACTAGGCGTGGCGGGGGGAGGTATGTGCTACTGGATTAGGTCGTCGCCGGCCCGGGAAGCGCACCCGGTGGCGGTGTTGCATTCTGCGGCGCACCAGGCCCTGAGGCACCCGGCACGTTCGACGTCCAGATCAGAATGTCTTGCATTCCGTCGTTGTAGACGACGCCATTGGGCGGTGCGCCGGTCACATCGAAGTACAGCGTGCCGGTCGACTCGCTGCCCTGCGGGATCGGCGCCGGGTTGAGGCTGCCTGGGGCCTGAACCTTGTCGATCACCCGGTAGTTCTGGCCGTTGGGCCCGCGGGCGATGAAGTCGTTAACCATCGGGGTAACGAGCCCGCCGTCGGACCTGGCAGTGACGTCTGCCTGGTACAGCGTTCCTTTAGGGGTGTAGCCGGGAATCGCCACGCTGCTGGGTTGCAGGTTGCTCACCGTGTAGTTGGTCACCAACGGCCCGTCGATCAGCGGTTCACTGGTACCGAATCCCTGGATGTTCGGCGGCGCGGCAGCGGCAGTTGCTGCGGCGACAACGCTGACCGCAGCTATTCCCGCGGCACCGACGGCCGTCTTGACAGTGCTCGTTGTGAACTTCACGATGGGCTCCTTATTCGCTCCTGATCGTTTGCGGTTACCCAGGATTTGGGTGAAACCGCGCAGGGTTGGCGTAGCCCAGCGACGGCAATTTCAAACGTGAGTGCATCGCGAATTGCTATGTGCGGCCTGACTAGCTGCGTAGATGGCGCGATATCTTTTTGTCCCGAAGCACGGGTTCGAACAACTTCTTTAACATTGGCATCACTGGTATTGGGATCACTTGCCGCCATTTCGGAAAGCTGACACCGCAGTAATTAAGCACCTGTCTACAGTCGTCTAACGCCGGCGCGCTGACCGGCATCACCATTCGCCAACAGTGCCCGGATCAGGCCGCCGGTGTGATGGCGCAGATTTCGTGAAAGCCCGGCAGCGTGAGCATGGGTACCCGAGACCTGCGAAGACGGCACCCGGTGAACCGCAGTCCGGCTCGCCGGTGGCCGCTGGTTGATCGCTAACCATCTTGGGTGTCGGATCTCCGGGTTAGAGCAACCTTCGACCTGTCACCATTGAGGGTGTGAGCGCCGCGATCGTGGTGGTACTGATCCTCTTGGCCATCGGCATAGTGGCCGATAGCCTCCTCCGGCTCAGAAGGTGGCTGCAGAAACCGCCTCCCGGTCCGAGCGCCCAAGCACCGTCCGACGACGACGCCGCCTGAGTCTCAGCAGCCCACCTCGATCTTGAATGGTGCGGTGAGTGAGACGCGTGGATCGTTGAGCTGAGATCCTTCGGCCGTACCAGTGATGGTGTATGTGCCATTGGCGAAGATGGCTTTCGCATCACCGGCTCCGGCGTCGGCGACGCCGGTGAAGCCCGCGAAGTTGTCGATGTTGACTGATTCCAGTTTCGGCTTTTCGGAGTCGAGCTTGAGCAACACCCGGACATTCGCGGGCGCGGCGGCGATGTTCGCGGTCAACAACCACTGAACCTGATTACAGGTGACAGCGCGCGAGGTGCGGGTGTTGTTGTCGACCGTGATCCGAGCGGTCTTCTCGGTCAGCTTTTGCGAACTGAAGCATCCCGCGCAAGACGCCACCACTACTAAAACGGTCACCACCGCGGTGACGAACCGGCTTCCCACCGCGTACCTCCATTCTGACAGCCGCCCACACGGGTGCTGTCGTCGCACGCTTTTTCTACCAGCCGCGAGGCCTTCTTCGGGAGTAAATGTGCGTGGTCGGCTAGGTGAGCGAGACCCGGCCCATTAGCAGGTCGATGATCGGCTTGCCGGCTGCGAAAGTTCCGGTGTTCGACGAATTGACGTGCCCGTAGTCGACCAGCAGGGTGACGCCGTTGATACCGGCAGCGGCGTCGCTGTTGAGAAACGCCATCACGTTGCCCATCTGCTCCGGGGTGTGGACCGTGGCGCCGGTGGCCTCCCGGTAGTCCTGCGCGAAAGTCAGCCACAGATCAGCATTGGCCCGGGCCAGGGGAGTGTCCGTCGGGCCGGGGCAGATCGCGTTGATACGCACACCTTTCGCCAGGAACGGAAATGCGTGCGTAGCGACATAGGCGTTGATGGCCTGCTTGCTGGTGCCGTAATGGCCGAAGTTGTCCGCCTCGTGGGCCTTGACCCAGGCGTCTGCCGACTCGAAGTCAGGCGTGGCCAAGAACTCCTGAAGCCGCGGTAAATCGCTCTCCCACCCAATGCCGGCCACCGAGGAGATAAAGCAGATGGCCGAACCGCGGTTCAGTTGGCCGTTGTTCATCAGTCGGTCGATCACATGCCGATGGCCGATGAAGTTGATCTTCATCAGGTCCGGACCGTCGGCGATGCCGGCGGCGGAGAACAGGGCGTCGACGGGTCCGCCGACCTGCTCGAGTGCGCTGTCGATCGATGCGGGGTCCCGAAGGTCTACCTGGATCCCTCGGCCGAGTTCGGCGGCGACCGGCGCGTAGTCCATGTTGATGACTTCAGCCCCGAGAGCACCAACGATCTTCGCCGCCGCGGCGCCCATGCCGGTGGCACCTCCGACTACCAACGCCCGCTTGCCGTCGTAGCGGAACTGCTCAATACCAGTCATTTCGATCCTCTCTTGGGACGCCAACAGTAAAGGCTCCGGTGTACTTTACGGGGAACAGATATTTGGTACAACAAGGCTGGTTGGGTGCGGTCCGATAGGTAACTCCGGGCCGTAGCGGCGCACACCGCAAGTATGCGCGGATGCCGCGGGCACCGGTCAGTGTTTGAGGAAGTCGATCGCGGTTCTTACTGGCGTCCGCTGCGGTCGACGACGCCGCGTATCACGGTGTCACGGGCATTGACCAGCGCGGCATGCTTGCCTTGAGCTCGCACGATGTTTTCCGGCATCCACAAGATGTCCATCACGCAGCGCGACAGCATCGCCAGCGACGGTGGATCCTCGATCCGGATGTCGCACGACTGGATCCCTTCCGACAACAGCGTCCGCAACTGTCGTAGTCGCATGGTGAACGCCAGCCCCGGGTTGGGCGTGTCTGGCGGCGACTGGCGCATCCACGCAAGTTGGATCTTCCACTCGTCGGGAAATTGGTCCAAGGCGTTGATGTTGACCCAACTCAGCGCATCCAGCTTCTCGACCGGGGTGGCATCCGTGCGCAGAACGCTGGCGAATCCGCCCCCCGCTTTCTTACCGAACGATTCCATGATCGAGGCGAGCAGTTCGTCTTTCGAACCGATCAGCCGATAGACGGTCCCGGTCCCCAGCCCCGCCGCGGAAGCGATGTCCCTGATGGTGGTGACCTCGTAACCTTTTCTGCCGAACTCGGCTCGTGCCACCGCACGGACGTGGGCGGCTCTGTCGTTGGCGTCGGACTCGTTTTCGTCGCTCCAGGTCTTGATTGCCGCCTCGGCGGCCGCGAAAGCAGGCGAGCCATCCAATTCCCGGTCACTGGGCGGTCGAGCGGCCAAACCGTGCAACATGATGCGGCACAAGACAGCCGCGGTCTGATCGGCTGCGGCGTTGTGTCGAACAACGTCAAGACCGACGTGCATCATGGTCTGGCAGATACGGTCGGCCAGCGTCGGAAGGTCGATATCGGATCTGATGTAGCCGCTCCACTTGCCGGCACGCAGCGTTTGAAGCATCGCCTGCTGGACCGCGGTGGGCGGCTTTTGAAGCAGTTCAACAAGCTCCGGATTTGCACTCGGCGCGTCATAGAACGACATCTGCAGAGCGGCGCGGTGCTGTACCGCGCAACGCGCGATCGCTGATCCCAACTCGACGATCTCGTCTGCGGCGGAGCGCGCGTCGGGCTTGTCCAATCTTTCGTGGGCGATCTCGCCGATGCGGTCCAAGTCGTCGTAATACCGACGGACCAGCTCAACCAGGATCGCTTCTTTCGATTCGAAGTGGTGATACAAGCTTCCCGGCAAAATGCCGGCGGCGTCCGCAATCTCCTGCAACGACGTCCGCAAGCCCGAAGAGGCGATCAATGACGCCGCAGTTTGCAGGATTTCGGTCCGGCGAGTGCCGTCGTCGTACGCGCCTCCGCGACCATCGGCTGGCGTCATGTGAGAACGTCGGGCCCGGCCAGCACGCACCAACGAATCGGCATCGGGCAAGTGTAGGCGCGCGGAGTCCCCAGCGGCTGCAGCCTCAGATGGTTGCTGAAGCCCCACGACACCTCCATGGCACCCGCCCCGACCCGGGTCGCGTGACCGGTTCCTGCTATTCAGCCCGCTCTGCGGGATACGTGACCCAATATTTGGTTTAACGCTACCAGCTTGCTGTGCAAATCGGATCTATAGCGACGGGCCGCTCCAGCGGTCGACAGCGACAACCTCGTTCAATGGGCGTCTGGGAGCGGGCCTGAAGGTGTGACCGGCACGCAGGCGCGCGACTGGCAGCAGGCAGCCTTGCGCGTAGCTTTCGGGGATCTGTAGCAGCTCCGCGACGGCGTCCTGGTGGTGCAGGTGCAGCGTCGTGACGCAGGTGCCGTAGCCACGTGCATGCAGCGCCAGCTGAAAGTTCCATACCGCCGGGAAGATCGAGCCGTACAGAGTCGCCTGGTAGAACGATTCGTCACCGTCGATGCGCGGCAGATACGGCTGGTAGCAAGGGATTACCAATAACGGCACATTCGCCAGGTTCTCGACCAGCCACTCGGTGGACGACATGAGCCGGCCCTCCGGGCTGCCGGGCGGGAGCAAATGGCCGAGCAGCTGGCCACCGACTCGGAGCAGGTAGGCGTCGCGATACAGTTCCGCGAGTTTTCGTCGCAGCGCGGGATCGGCGATGACCAACCACCGCCAGGACTGTTGGTTGGAGCCATTCGCTGCCTGCAATCCGACCCGAAGGCATTCGCGGATGTCGTCGATATCCACGGCTGCATCAAGGTCGAGCGACTTTCGGGCCGACCTGGTGGTGGTCAGCAAGTGCTCAATGTCCATGGCAGCTCATTGGGAAAACACGTTGACGCCGAGCCTTTCGCACACCGCGAAGACCTCTTCGAAGATCGAGCCGGGAACCGTGAACGGCTCGGTGGCTGACACCTCGGTGAGATGTGCTGCCACGTCGTCGGCTGTCGGGTTGCTGCCCGGCTCTGCGAGCCAACCCTCGCCGAGGCCCACGAAGACCCGCGAAAAGCGTCCGGCACAGGCCGAATAGTTGTGATGGGTGAACTCGCAGGTCCGACTGGCCAGGAACACAACGATGGGCACGACTAGCTCAGGCTGGATCACCTTGAGGAATCCCGTCTCCGCAAGCGCTTTGGGATCCCCGACTGTTTCGCTGACCATGCGCGAAAAGCCAAACGGCAGAACGGTATTAGCGAGGATACGATGCTGGGCGCCTTCGATGGCGATGACATTGGCCAGCCCCACCAGGCCCGCCTTAGCAGCCGCGTAGTGGGCTTCCAGCGGCTGTCCGAACATACCGCCAGAGGAGGAGATGAACACGAACCGGCCGTAGCCGACCGCCTTCATCTCCCGGTATGCCGGCTGGCTCAAATAGAACCCGCCGTCGAGGTGCACGCGCAGCATCCGCCGCCAGTCGGCCTGCGAAAGATCCTCGAAGGGCACGCTATTGAAGATGCCCGCGTTGCTCACCACCGCGTCGAGGCGACCGAATCGGTCGATAGCGGTGCGGACGATTGCTTCTCCACCCTCCGGGCTGTCCACCGAATCATGTGACGCTGCGGCGACACCACCGGCACGCTCGATCTCTTCGACGACCCCGTCGGCGACACTGCTGTCCGCGCCATCGCCATGCATGGATCCGCCGAGATCGTTGACTACCACTGCCGCGCCGCGGCGCGCCAATTCGATTGCATACAGGCGTCCAAGGCCGCGGCCGGCGCCGGTGACGATCGCCACTTGCCCGGTGAAGTCGATCATGGCCACTCCTCCCGAGGAGTCAGTTCAGGACGGATTCGACGAATTGCGCGCCCACCTCGACGAGGTAGCGATCAGGACCGCCGAGAAATGCGTTCCAGCTCAGCAGGCGCTTGAGATACAAATGGGCGTCGTGCTCCCAGGTGTAGCCGATGCCACCGAATACCTGGATCGCGTTATCGGCGACAGTAGCCAGCCGGCCGGCGAACGCTTTGGCGCGCATCGCGGCCAAATGCCGCTCTTCGCGATCAGCGGCGTCGGCAGCCCACAGTGCGTGGATCACGCCGCTGCGGGCGAGTTCAACCGTTTCGTACATGTCGACGCAGAGGTGCTGAACCGCCTGGAACGCGCCGATCGGCTGGCCGAATTGGCGCCGTACCTTGGCGTATTCGACGGCAAGCTGCAAGACTGCGCGCGCGGCACCGAGCGCGTCGGCAGACCAGGCGATGACCACGTCATCAGCGAGCCCCTCGATGGCATCCGCCGACGCGGTGGCCAGACGTTGCGCGGGCGCCTCGTCGAGTTCGACGCGAAACTGCTTGCGGGTCTGGTCGATTCCGGTTTGCAGTATGACTTCGATGCCCGGCGTCGACGTCTGGACGGCGAAAAGCCCTGTGCTGTTTCGTTCGTCAGCCAGCACGAGTAGGACGTCAGCGGCGGCGACGTCCAAGACGTTGTCGATCCCCCCGCGCAGCACAACGCCATCGCCCAGTGTGACGGCACTTGGGCGAGTGCCGTCGAGCGGGCCCACCGTGGCAGTGCTGGAGCCGTCTGCGATCCCGCTGAAAAGCGGTGCCGCCGTGGCGCTATCTACACCGAACCGGGTCAGTGCGCGAGTCGCCGCGACCGCAGTCGACAGCCACGGTCCGGGGTGGAGTCCGGCCCCGAGCTCCTCTAGGACGATGCCGGCCTCGACCATCGTCATGCCGGCACCTTCGTATTCCGATGGCACCAGCAGTCCCGTGGTGCCCAGATCGGCAAGCCCTCGCCAGACCGCCGCGGTGGTGCCGGTTGGATCCTCGAGCATCGGGCGGACATGCCCGGCAATCGATGCCTTCTCGGCCAGGAAGCTGCGCACGGTGTCGCGCAGCGCGATCTGCTCGTCGCTCAGTTCCAGGTTCATGAGCGGGGCAACCCCAGGACTCGCTGCGCGGTGATGTTCTTGTTGATCTGCGTCGTGCCGCCCGCGATCGTAAGCGAGCGTGATGTCAAGCGGTAGTCGGCCCATCGGCGGCCGCCAGCGTGCGACCCAAGTAGGTCGAACGCGAGCGCTGCAATCTCCTGCCCGACCTCACCCCAGATCGTCTTAGCAAGGCTGGCCGATCCGAATGCGTCGCCGCCGTGCAGAATCGCCGAGATCGAGCGCTGACACAGTAGCTCGAGATATTTGATACGCAAAGCGATTTGGCCGAGGCGCCGCAACGTCGTGGCATCTTCGAGCACGGGCCGACCATCGATGTGGACGTCGGCGAGGTCGGCTACCAGTTCCGCCAGCCGCATCTGCATCTCGGTGTAGAGGCGCGCCGCGCCGGCACGCTCGTGGCTCAGCGTCGTTGTGGCGATCCGCCAGCCTCCGTTCACTGGGCCGAGCAACGCATCCGCGGGCACCCGCACGTCATTGAAGAAAACTTCCGCGAAGTCGGCCTCGCCGCTGAGCGTGACGAGCGGCCGGACTTCGATGCCGGGCAACGACATGTCGACGATCAGGCAGGAAATGCCCTGGTGCTTTCGTGCTTCCGGGTCCGTGCGCACGTACAGCTGACACCAGTCGGCGCGGTAGCCCAGCGAGGTCCAGATCTTCTGGCCGTTGACGACGAAATGATCGCCCTCGCGTACGGCGCGGGTGCGCAGTGACGCGAGATCCGAGCCCGCTTCGGGCTCCGACATTCCCTGGCACCAGATGTCGTCGGCTCGCATCATCCGGGGGAGCAGTGTGCGCTTCTGGGCTTCGGTGCCGTATTGCATGATCGCGGGAGCGATGTTGTTCATCCCGATCACGTTGAGTGGCATCGGCACCCGAGCGCGAGTGGTCTCCTCGGCATACACCAGCTGCTCGAGCACCGTTGCGCCGCGGCCGCCGTACTCCTGCGGCCAGGAGACTGCGGCCCAGCCGGCCTCGGCCATCGTCGCATTCCATGCTCGAAGTGTCTCGAACGCGGCGTTGTCCCTGCCTCGCCGGCGGCCGGCGGCCACCACGTCGTCGGTCAGGTTTGCGGCCAACCACGCGCGCAACTCCTTACGGACCTGTTCCACCTCCGGTGGGTACGAGAAATCCACGTTTCCTTTTTTACCTCGTGTACCTCGCGCCGATTGACTGCGGCCAAGCCGGACTTTACGTTGGAACAGATATTTGGTCAACGAGATCAACGAGATCCTCGTGGTTCGGAGGTCGGCCGTGGCAAGCGACGCTCTTGGCGATCGGTTGCAGGCCCTGGGCTTGCTCGCATCTGCGCTTGCGGGCCGACCCGTGGCGGTGGCCGAATTGCAAGCAGGTGAACCCTCTTGGACGGATGGCCAGACGATTTACCTCGACGCTTCCGCGCGACCCTCCGCGAAACTCGAGGCGATTGCCGTGCAGGCGTCGATGCTCGCGGCCGGCAGCCTGGACCCTGATGTCGTGTGTCGCCTAGTCCGCCACCCACGACTGGCCAGGCGCTTTCTGGCAATCGAGGGTCACCGCGCACTGGTCGCCAACAGTGACCTGCTACCGAGCATTTTGGCTTCGGCGGGCGACCGCCATATCGCGGGCCTTAGCGACTCGCCTGCCGCATCACTCAGCATTGCCGCCGAACGGAGAGTGATCGAGGACCCGGCCCCGGAATTCGGCGTGATCCGCGCAGCGAAGCTGTTGGCGGCATGCTCCCGAGCGGCCGAACAACAGGATGAGGCGCAACCCGGATACGTCCCGCGAGACCGTGACGTCAACGAACTCCAGGAATTCGACGATGGTGAAGTCGACAATTCCGACGATCCAGATTTGTTCACCAGCCCGGTTGGCGGAGCCGGTCTTATCGGCAAGTGGCTGAAAAAGATGCTGTCGTCCGCGCGTAAGACAGGCAGCGGCGGCGGACCGCCCGGCGCTGATACCCCGACGCACCGAACGAACTCCGCCAATCGTGGTCTGTACGCCGTGTCATCACTGGCCTCGACATCGAGCGAGGACATCAACGACGGCGAAGCCAAAACCGACGGCGTGAGGTATCCGGAATGGGACGTTACGCGCAAGAGTTACCGGCCCGAATGGTGCACGGTGCGGGAAGTCGAGCCGAAGATCAAGGCATCGGCAACCCATGCGATCGACGACGCCATCAGAGTGCGGCGCCCGCTATCGCGACTTGGTATGGGTCTGCACCGCCGCCACCGCCAGTCGCAGGGCGACGACATCGACATCGACGCGGCCGTCGAAGCACGCGTCGAGGTGCGGGCCCATTCGGTGCCCGACGAGGCGGTGTACCTCGACAGCCTGCGGCGCCGACGTGATCTGTCGGTGCTCCTGCTTCTCGATGTGTCGGGGTCCGCAGCGGAGCCTGGGACGGTGGGACGCACAGTGCACGAACAACAGCTTGCGGCGGTGACCAACCTGACCGTCGCGCTGCACGACCTGGGTGATCGAGTTGCGCTGTACGCCTACTACTCTCAAGGCCGGCGCGCGGTCAGCATGGTGCCCGTCAAGCGATTCGACGACCATCTCGACTCCCAGGTCATGAGGCGGCTGAACAGTCTCCAACCCGGCGGGTACTCCCGCCTCGGGGCGGCCATCCGGCATGGCTCGGCGGTGCTGGAGGCACGCGGAGGAACGTCGCGGCGGCTGTTGGTGGTGCTGTCAGACGGACTCGCATACGACCAGGGATACGAGCGGCCCTACGGAGCCGCGGACGCACGCCGCGCCTTGATCGAGGCCCGCCGCCGGGGCACTGGCTGCGTGTGCCTGACGATCGGCGCGGGAACCGACGTGCAGTCGCTGCGCAGAGTCTTCGGCAACACCGCGCACGCGACGATCGCGCGCCCGGATCAGCTCGCGGGTGTGATCGGGCCGCTGTTCCGGTCCGCGCTGCGCTCGGCAGAGGTTCGCCGAAAGGTGTCGTGACGAATACCTGATGCCATGTCCCAGAACACAGTTGGCGCACCACCGGATCGGACCCTCTCATAGGGACACTTGAAACAAACATCTGTTCCGGTTAGGCTCCAATCACCGCAGTGCGGCGGGCAGAAGGGAAGCTATGGCCAACGAGTCCGGGCTCGGCTGTCGAAATGGCGTGATCACCGAGGCGGAGAGCGTGCGGCCTTACTACAAGACGATCGGCAGCGAAGAGGCCATCTTCAAGGCGGCATACCGCCAGGGCCTGGCACTCGTCCTGAAGGGGCCGACGGGTTGCGGCAAGACCCGCTTCGTCGAGGCGATGGCCTACGACCTCGGCCGGCCACTGATTACCGTCGCCTGCCATGACGACCTCACCACCGCGGATCTTGTCGGTCGGTATCTGCTGCAGGGCGACGAGACGGTGTGGGTGGACGGTCCGCTGACGCGGGCGGTGCGCGAGGGAGCGATCTGCTATCTCGACGAGGTGGTGGAAGCCCGGCAGGACACTACGGTGGTGCTACATCCGCTTGCCGATCACCGGCGGCAACTGCCCATTGAGCGTCTGGGTGTCACGCTGGACGCGGCGCCCGGATTTGGCCTTGTGGTGTCCTACAACCCCGGCTATCAAAGCGTGCTCAAGGACCTCAAGGATTCGACACGCCAGCGGATGGTCACCGTCGAATTCGGCTTCCCCGCAGCCGATGTCGAAGAGGGGATCGTTGCACACGAGGCAGGCGTGGACAACGCAACTGCAGCCGAGCTGGTGCGTTTGGGGCAGGCTATCCGGCGGCTGGAAACCGGCGGGTTGCGTGAGGTCGCGTCAACCCGCGTGCTGATCGCGGCGGGCAGGCTTGTCGCAGAGGGCCTGACCATGCCAGAGGCGGCTCGGGCTGCGATCGCTGGGCCGCTCACTGACGACGTAGCGGTGGGCAAGGCTCTGGGCGAGATGATCGAAATCTATCTGGGCCGGGCGGGGGCTGGTGATTGACGCTGCATATCGCCGCCGCTAGGGTCTGAACAAATATTAGGTTTGCGGAACGGCGCGCGTGAGTTTGCCACCCGGGAGGTCAGATGTCCTACGAAAGCAGCGCAGAGCCGATCAAGGTCGGCTACCTGATGGACTTCACGCTGCCACCGATGTTTCCCGAGGAGATGAAGGCGGATTTCACCCGGTGCTTTGACCTCATATTCGAGGAGGCCGTTGAACTCGGGTTGCTGGACCGTCCGGTACAGATGATCTACCGCGAAGTGGAGGGTTTGCCCAAGGGATCGGTCAAGGCGGTGATCGATGCGTTCGGCGAGCTTGTCGACGAAGGCTGTTTGGTGGTGTTCGGACCACACATCACCGACAACTGCGTGCCCACCCGCGAAGCGATCGAAGAGCGGTTCAAGGTTCCGGCGATCGCCGTTACCGGCACCGACGACTGGTTGGGCGAGTGGACATTTTCCTTCCCGCAGGGCTCGATGACCGACGAGCCGATTTTCATCGCGGATCTCGTTGCCAAACGCGGACTCTCCGAAATCGGAGTTCTCGTCGAGCGGAACCTGATCGGCGAGAGCTACCTGAAGAATTTGCGAAGCGCGTGTCGGCGCAAGGGTATTCGCATCGTCGCGGAAGCGGCGATTGCCCAAACCGCACAGGACATCAACGAAGCCGTGCGTAGCCTTCACGATGCGAAAGCCGAAGCGATCGTGCATCTCGGCTTCGGTTTCGGGATCGTGTTCATCAACCCCGCGCTAGAGGCGGTCGATTGGGACCCGCCGCGATTCACGACTACCGCTTTCCAAAATGCCTGGGTGAATCCGATCATGTGGAACGCGTTCATGGGTTGGGTCGGGGTCGACCAATACGACGAAGAGAATCGGCTCGGCCAGGATTTCCTCGACCGCTACGCCCAAAAGTACGGTGGCAGACGTCCCGAGTATTGCGTACCGGTGGTCAACCGTGACGTCGCGGCCACTCTCGTGCGTGCATTCAACGACGCGCATCCGCTCAGTCCGCGTGGGGTCAAAGAGGCATTGGAGCGGGTGAAGATGATGCCCGCCGCCTCAGGTGCGCCCGGGACCCGAGTGTCATTCGGCAAGTGGACGCGGCGGGCGTGGATGGGTGCCGGCTATCTGGTGGCCCGCACTCTCGACGCCGACGGCGTCAACTCGCACCTGGTCGATCGCTTCGGAGAGGAAGGCTGACTCGATGTCCACGGAACAGTCCATACCATTGCAGGCGGAGGAGAAGCCCACCCGGCCGCGCGGAGGCGAAAAGCGCGGATGGGGAGGATGGGTTGCCGGCGCTGCCGTGGCGGCGTTCGCGCTCTTTTTCATTGCGAACTGCCGCGTAGCGCTCGACCCCCGCGTCGCCAATCCGAACGTGCACGGTCGGCCGCGCCCCGTCAGGTTCCTCTTCGGCTTGGATTACATCGCTTTCCTGCAGATCTCCACCGTCATCATGCTGCTGGTGCTGCTCGTGGTGTTCATCAGGGGCTGGCGCCGCAATCCGGGCAGTCCGGTGATGCTGATGTTCCTCTGCTGCACGCTGATCGTGTGGCAGGACCCGATCATGAACTGGGCGCCGTTCGCGGTCTACAACCCCGATCTCATCCACTGGCCGGAGTCGTGGCCGCTGGTGTCGCTGTCGCCGAGCGTCGAGCCGTTCGTGGTATTCGGTTACGTGACTTTCTATTTCGGCCCTTATTTCCCGGCGATCTGGATCCTGCGCAAACTGCAGGCGAAATACGGGCCCACGAGTTTCGTGTCGCGACATCCGCTGGTCTGCCTGGGTCTGCTGACTTGTGCGATCGGTTTCGTCTTCGACGCATGGCTGGAGATCCAGCTCGTCCACACCGGCATGTACATCTACTCGCAGGTGATCCCCTGGGGCTCGGTATTCACCGGCACCACGTTCCAGTTCCCGCTGATCTGGGAGTCGTTCTCGGTGACCTTCGTGATGGTGCCGGCGGCGATACTCTGCTATCGCGACGACACCGGGAAGTCGGTGGCCGAGAAGCTCGCGGCGAAAGCGAAGATCTTCCCCACGCGCCCGGTGCTCGGCACCTTCCTGGTGATGTTCGCGATCATCAACGTGTCCTACTTCGCCTACGGCGCATGGTTCGCCGCCATCAAGATCAGCAAAGCGGCGACTTCGGTCGCCTGCCCGTGGCCTTACCCCGAAGCCAAAGTCTATGATCCACAGGGCTTTTACGAGAAGGCAGGCGCACAAGGCCCGTTCTCGGTCGGGATGTGGTCAACGTGGGCGAGCGGCCAGCCGAATGGGCGGCCGCACGTCGACCCGCCGCCGGCGGGTCAAGGCGCCTGTGCGACCGCGAGCAAGAATGGTTGAGCCGCGCACCGTCGTCATCACCGGTGCGTCCCGCGGACTGGGGTTCGCATCGACCGTGCGCCTGTATCGCGAGGGGTGGCGCGTGGTCGCGGCCATGCGGACACCCGACCGCGGGCTTCCGCTGCTACGGCAGGCGACAGGGGCCGGTGAAGACGACGACCGGCTGATCGGTGTGCAGCTGGATCTGTTGGACACCGCGTCGATCGCCGCGGCGGCTAAAGCAATCGAAGAAGCCGTCGGGGCACCCTATGCGCTCGTACACAACGCCGGGATCTCCGCCGCCGGAATGGTGGAGGAGACCGATATGGCCCTGTGGCAGAGGATGTTCGCCACTAGCGTCCTGGGTCCGGTCGCGCTAACCCAGGCTCTGCTGCCGTCGATGCGGAGGGCGGGCGAGGGACGCATCGTGCTGGTATCCAGCGCGGCCGGGGTACGCGGTCAGCCGGGCACCGCGCCGTACTCGGCGGCCAAGGGAGCGTTGGAGCGGTGGGGTGAGTCGATGGCGTGTGAGATCGCGCCCTTCGGGCTCGGTGTCACCGTACTGGTGGCCGGCACGTATGACACCGAGATCATCACCGACACCGGCACCACCGACGACCGCGATTTCGACGGCCCCTATGCGCGGCTGCACAACACGATGAACACCCGCGGGCGCTTCGCGGTGAGTTTCGCCCGACCACCCGAGCGGTTCACCGACGGACTTGTCAAGGCGCTAGCTGACCGGGGGCCGTTTCGCCGCCGCGGCGTGGGCCCGGACGCCTCGATGCTGTTGGCTTTCAACAGGATTCTCCCGACTTCGGGCATGCACCACATGTCTCGAATCGTGTTGGGGATACCCAGACAGGGGTCGATGCGCGGCGGGGCGTATCCGTTGACCGCGGGCCAACGGGCGATGGTGTTGGTCGCGCGCGTTCTTCCGCAGCCGGTATTGCAGCGCTTGGCGTCGTTGGCGGCCAAGCGCCGCAAGGGAACTGAAGGGTAACTATGGAACAGCTTTTCGACGACCTCGAGGATTTTGGCTCATTCGACGACGCGATCTCCGGCGACGTGCGTGACCCGTATACCGAACTCGCGCGGCTGCGCCGCGACGAGCCGGTGCAGCGACTTGAGACGTCGGGAGCGCTTCCGCACGAGGAATCGCTGCCGATGTTCATCGTGTATCGCCACGAGGATGTGCAGCAGATGCTGCGCGACAACGAGACGTTTTCGTCGGCGGCCGTTATCGCCGCGTTCGGGCCGGTGCTGGGTGAAGGCGTCATGCTCGGCATGGATGAGCCCATCCACGGCCGCTTGCGTTCGTTGATATCGAAGGCGTTCTCGCAGAAGTCATTGGCGCGCTGGCAAGACGAGTTGGTCGGCCGCGTGGCGAACAGCCTGATCGACAACTTCGCGCCCAATGGCAAGGCGGATTTGGTGAAGGAGTTCACTTTCGACTATCCGAGCCAGATCATTGCGGGTCTGTTGGGCTTGCCGGAAAAGGATTACCCGCAGTTCCAGCGGTGGTCGATTTCGCTGCTGAGCTGGCTGATGAACCCGGAACGTGGGCTCGCGGCATCGGCTGCCCTGTGCGATTACTTCGCGCCGATCCTCGAGGCCCGCCGCGCCGAGCCGAAAGACGACTTGATCAGTGCGCTCGGCGCGGCCGAGATCGATGGTGAAAAGCTCGCGGACGAAGAGATCTTCTCGTTCCTGCGGCTGCTGTTGCCCGCCGGCGTGGAGACGACCTACCGGTCGCTGGGCAGCCTGCTCTTCGGGCTGTTGTCGGATCCGCGGCAATTGGACGCGATCCGCGCGGACCGGTCGCTGCTTCCGGCGGCCATCGAAGAGGGTGTGCGGTGGGAACCACCATTGTTGACCATCACCCGGGTGGCGACCCGCGACACCGAACTCGGTGGGGTGGCGATCCCGGCTGG
>NZ_DASPSP010000150.1:0-4101 GCF_035623875.1 Mycobacterium sp.
CGCTGGGCGCGCCCCTAACCGGCCACACCGGCCCGGTGTTCAGTGTGGCGTTCAGCCCCGACGGGCACACCCTGGCCTCCGCCGGCGACGACACCACCGTGCGGTTGTGGAACCTCACCGACCCGGCCCACCCCGCACCGCTGGGCGCGCCCCTAACCGGCCACACCGGCCCGGTGTTCAGTATGGCGTTCAGCCCCGACGGGCACACCCTGGCCTCCGGCAGCTACGACACCACCGTGCGGTTGTGGAACCTCACCGACCCGGCCCACCCCGCACCGCTGGGCGCGCCCCTAACCGGCCACACCGCCGAGGTTCACAGTGTGGCGTTCAGCCCCGACGGGCGCACCCTGGCCTCCGCCAGTTTTGATGACACCGTGCGGATGTGGAACCTCACCGACCCGGCCCATCCCGCACCGCTGGGCCAACCCCTGACCGGCCACACCGGCGCCGTGTTCAGTGTGGCGGTCAGCCCCGACGGGCACACCCTGGCCTCCGTCAGCGACGACGCCACCGTGCGGTTGTGGAACCTCACCGACCCGGCCCACCCCGCACCGCTGGGCCAACCCCTGACCGGCCACACCGGCGCCGTGTTCGGTGTGGCGTTCAGCCGCGACGGGCGGACCCTGGCCTCCGGCAGTCTCGACAAAACCGTGCGGTTGTGGCCCACCCCCTTGGATGCCACCGTGGCAACCCTGTGCTCGAAGCTCACCTCCAACATCAGCCCCCACGGCTGGCGCGATTGGATCTCACCCACCATCGGCTACATCCAGTTATGCCCCGACCTTCCGATAGCCGCCGAGACCGCCCTTTTAGGCGCGCGGCTCATCACCGATCCCCACGGCGCGAAGATCGTTGCACTGATAGCCGGCAGCCCAGCCGCCACGGCTGGCCTGCCCAACGGCGCGGTGATCACCAAGGCCGACGATCACACCATCGACAGCGCTGACGCACTTGTCGCGATGATGAAATCCAAGGCGCCCGGCGACAAGGTGACCCTCACCTACACCGATCCGTCGGGCGCGAGTCGGACTGTCGAGGTCACCCTAGGCGGCGCTCCAACGAATTGATTGACTAGACGGACTGCGTGCTCAGACAGCCGCGGCGGCGTTAAGTTCGTCCAGCCTGTTCGTCGCCTCCAGGTACTCCTGCACCCAACGCTCGATCACCGTCGACGTCTTTTCCACCTTGCTGAACTGTCCGACGACCTGACCGACCGGGTTGAACGCCACGTCGACAGACTCGTTGGGGTAGCGGTTCGTGGCCCGAACCGCCATGCCGGACACCATGTACTGCAACGGCATGCCGAGCGGTTTCGGGTTGTCCGGCTGCTCCCAGGCTTCGGTCCAGTCGTTGCGCAGCATGCGGGCCGGCTTACCGGTGAACGAGCGGCTGCGGACGGTGTCGCGGCTGCCCGCCTTGATGTAGGCCGCCTGCTGCACCGGGGTGTTCGAGGATTCCTCGACCATTAACCATTGCGAACCGGTCCACGCCCCCTGGGCGCCCAAAGCCAGCGCCGCCGCGATCTGTTCGCCGCTGCCGATACCGCCCGCGGCCAGCACCGGTACCGGAGCGACCTCCTTGACGACCTGTGGCCACAACACAATCGAGCCCACCTCGCCGCAGTGCCCGCCGGCCTCGCCGCCCTGCGCGATGATGATGTCGACGCCCGCGTCGGCGTGCTTGCGAGCCTGCGAGGGGGAGCCGCACAGCGCGGCCACCCTCAGTCCGGCCTCATGGATGTGCTTGACCATGTCGGCCGGCGGGGTACCGAGCGCATTGGCGATCATCTTCACCTTCGGGTGTTTGAGCGCCACCTCGACCTGGGGCGTGGCGGTCGCCTCGGTCCACCCAAGTAGCTGCAGGCTGTCGCCGTCGCTGTCCTCGACCGGGACACCGTGATCGGCGAGAATCTTCTTTCCGAAATCCAGATGCTCCTGCGGCACCATCTTGCGCAGCGTCTCGGCCAGTTCTTCGGCCGACAGATGCGAGTCCATGCCCTCGTACTTGTTCGGGATGACGATGTCGACCCCGTAAGGATGATCGCCGATGTTCTCGTCGATCCACTTCAGCTCGATCTCGAGCTGCTCGGGCGTGAAGCCGACAGCCCCCAGCACGCCGAAACCACCGGCCTTGCTCACCGCGACGACGACATCGCGGCAGTGCGTGAACGCGAAGATTGGGAACTCGATGCCGAGCTCGTCGCAGATGGGAGTGTGCATGCCTGATTCCTTACTGGTCTGCTTGTCGGCGACGTAACTGGAACGTGTTCTAGTTTAGTACGGATTTCTCCCGCTGTGACCCCCGGGCTTGCTTAGACCATCTCGTTGTGGGCCACCCACAGCACCAGGAAAGCCAGCATGCAGGCCGCGCACACCAGGTGATCGCGCCAGATGGACCGCGCCAGCGCGCTTTGGTCGGTCGGGCTGCCCGAACGGTTGCCGAGCCGGACCGCGTTGGGAACCGTGTGCGTCAGTGCCAGCAGCACCGGGGCGCCCGCGAGCAGAGCCGATATCGCCATCAACCAGCCCGGGTCGTCGCCTCGGACCGCCCGGAACGCCAACGCTCCCAGTAACACCACCATGACGATAGCGATCAGCCGGCTCATCGGCCGGGATCCGGTGACCGCGCGCCGGTAGTAGCCCGCGATGGAAGCCAGCACGGGTTCGCGCAAGTCGGTGCCGGGCCGCCGGTCGGCGAGAACCTGCGCATCGAACATCAGATCCATCCACAACACAGCGAACAGAAACCCGCTGCATGCGGTGAGTAACGAGGTCGCGACGCTCATCGTTCGATTGTTTCCCAGTAGGCGGCCACGGGTAAGGCGGTGGAACAAGTTCTAATTCTTTGCCCGGCGTGCGGTAGCGTCTCGCGTCATGGGACGCGTGGACGGAAAAGTTGCAGTGATCAGCGGCGGCGCTCGGGGGATGGGTGCTGCTGATGCCCGAATGCTGGTACATGAGGGCGCCAAGGTGGTGATCGGCGACATCCTCGACGATGAGGGTAAAGCGCTGGCCGACGAGATCGGTGAGGCCGCGCGCTATGTCCACCTCGACGTTACCCAGCCCGACGAGTGGGAGGCCGCGGTATCCACCGCGGTCAACGAGTTCGGCAAGCTCAATGTGTTGGTGAACAACGCCGGCATCGTGGCGCTGGGCCAGTTGGGCCAGTTCAATTTGGACAAGTGGCACAAGGTCATCGACGTCAACTTGAACGGCACATTTCACGGCATCCAGGCCTCGGTCGAGGCGATGAAGACCGCGGGCGGCGGTTCGATCATCAACGTCTCGTCGATCGAAGGCCTGCGCGGTGCCGTGATGGTGCACCCGTATGTCGCCTCCAAGTGGGCGGTGCGCGGCCTGTCGAAATCAGCCGCGTTGGAATTGGCCCCGCACAACATCCGGGTCAACTCGATTCATCCCGGCTTCATCCGCACCCCAATGACCAAGCACTTCCCGGACGACATGGTCACCGTCCCGCTCGGCCGCCCCGGCGTCTCGGACGAGGTCGCCAGCTTCGTGGTGTTCTTGGCCAGCGACGAATCCTCTTATGCCACCGGCGCCGAATTCGTGATGGACGGCGGCCTGATCAACGACGTTCCCCACCGGCTCTAGCCGCTAACGGCACTTCTCGATGATGGTCTGCGCGAACCGCTCGATCGACGGTCGGTAGCGCTCGGCTGGATGTTTGAAGTCGTCCGCCTCGACATTCGTAGTGCCCATCCAGGGGGCGCACATCACCGCCGTCACCCCGAGGTCTTCGGCGCGCCGGAAAAGATCGGCGGACGGCGGTTCCAGCAACGCCAGCATGATCTCGAACGGTTCGGCGTGCCGCCCGTACTCGCGCCGCAACGCGGTCAGCCTCTGCACATAGCCAACCGCGTCGTCCCACGCGTAGGCCGTGCCAACCCACCCGTCGCACAGCCGCGCCGCCCGGCGCAGCGCCACCTCCGATTCGCCGCCACACAGGATCGGCACCGGCGTGCTCGGATGGGGCTCGAGCATCAACTCGGGCACCTGGTAGTAGCGACCGCTCCACGACACCCAGCCGCCCTGCCACAGCGCACGTAAGGCCGGGATCATCTCGTCCAGGCGTTTGCCCCGA
>NZ_DASPSP010000110.1:0-32655 GCF_035623875.1 Mycobacterium sp.
TGGGCACCGACCGAGCCACCGTGATGGCGACGGTCGCGCGAGCCGATCCGTCGGCGGCGAACTCTCCGGATGTCTTGGCCGCCTTGATTCCCCCGTTGTCCGAAGTGCCGGTGATGGTGTAGCCGCCGGGACCGTCGATCAGGACTGAGTAGCGGGGGATATCGAGTCCCGGGGTCGGATCCCGTCGTAATCGATGAGCAGATGTCGCGGGCCGCGAAACACCTGGCTGATGCGGTAGGGCGGCGGGTCCTCGACCAGCCGCGGGTTTTCTACCCGGCGAAGAAACGCCTCGAACGCGGTGTTGACTTCTAGCCGCGCCAGCGGTCCGCCGAAGCAGATGTGAATACCGCGTCCGAAGCCGACGTGCTCATTGTCGGCGCGTTGCGGGTCGAACCTCTCGGGATCGGGGAAGCGGCGCGGATCTCGGTTGGCCGCAGCGTAAATCAGGTAGATCGGTGATCCTCGCGGGATCGTCGTCCCGGCAATCTCGATGTCGGCCAACGCCGATCGTGTCGGGAAGAACTGCACCGACGACTGCAGTCGCAGCACTTCCTCGATGGCGCCTGGAATCAATTCAGGCCTGCTGCGCAACAACTCGATCGATCCGGGGTTGCGCAGCGCGGTCAGCACGCAGTGCGAGATCAGGTTGACCGTCGAGTCATGACCGGCGGCAAATAGCAGCATGGTGTTGTTGACGATCGCGCTCGGCGACATCCGCCCATCCGGTCCGTCATCGTGAACCAACTGTGAAATCATGCCCGGGCCAGGGGATTTCTCGGCTTTCTCGACCAACCCGATGATGTATTTCTTGAAGGCGATGTTGGCCGCTTCACCTTTGGCCCGCCGGGCCTGGCCCTCCTCGGTGGCGATGTCGGGGCCGAGATCGAAGAGGCCGGTTATCGCGTCAGCGATCCAGGGGTGAAATCGCGGCTCGTCTTCGATCGGCACGCCGATGATCCGGCAGATCACGTGGACCGGCAGCGGATAGGCGAACTCGTCGACAACATCCATGCGGTTTTTTCCAGCTGCCTTGTCGAGCAAGTCGTTGACGATCCGCTGACACAGCGGCTCTTGGCTGGGGATCACGTCCGGCGAATGCGGCGGGCCGAAAAACCGCATGCACTGCCGCCGCGCCCGGTCGTGGTCCGGGGGATCCGAAGCGATAAAGCTCGGGTCTCGGTCATAGGCCTGCACCAAGTCCATCACGGACTCGTCGGCAACGTGTACACCGCCGGTGACCGCCGGGGGAGCGTTGCGACGGTCAGAACTCACCCGGGGGTCGTGGGCGAGCGCGATGAGCTCGTCGTATCCGGTGACGGCATAGATCCCGTTGGTCACTCGTACGACCGGCGTCTTGCGCAGTTCGTCGAAGTAGGGATAGGGATTGGCGCGGTTCTCATACCGCATCGCGGCGTCAAACGCTTCTTCGGGGGTCATCTGCGCCGCTCCTCCTCATCGCTTATCGCTGCCGTGGCCGGAACTCGGCGTGGCGTTCGCTGGGGTCATATCCCGTCAGCACCACATCCGGCGCCTCCGTCAGCTCGCCGCGCGCCGGGAAGTCGGCGGGCATGACCCGCATGTCCTCGGGGAAATCAAAACCCGGCGGCTGCGGTGGAAACGGACCCGATCGGGCGATCTCCCGCCGGTAATGCTCGATCCACTTGCCGTGGTTGAAGGTGACCGCGCCGACGATGCGGCCGCGGCGACCATAGGCGGCGGCGAACCGGCGCTGCTTCACCGAGCCCTGGGTGAAGACGATCTCGTTGCCAAACGACGGCACGCCAACGGATTTGATGTTCACACCGAACTGGCCCGACCAGAATTGCGGAATCAGCAGGTTTGGCCAGCGATCGACCTCTTCGCACACCATGTTGTGCGCGGCGACCCGGGCGCCCAGCACGGCGTTGTCCCAATGCTCCATCACCAGGAATTGGTAGTCGTAGAGCACGTGTGGGGCGCGGGCGATGTCGCCGGCCACGAAGACGTTGGTGGTGACCACCCCGTTGATGTCGAATGCGCGGCACCCGGCGTCACACCCCACCCCCCAGAATCCGGCGGCCAGACCGCACCCGTCGAGCCACTCGACGTTGCGGATCGACCCCAACGACGTCACCACCACGTCGACGTCGAGCGTGCTGCCGTCGGACAGCCGCGCACGGCGTACATGTCCGGCCGCGTCGCCCTCCAACCCCAGCACCGAGATACCGGTGCGAAGATCCACCCCGGCCGCCCGCTGCATATCGGCAGCGATCGCGCCGATCACCCCGCCGAGCGCCCCGGAGAGCGGGGCCGGGCCGCGCTCGGTGACCGTGACCTCCAGACCGAGCTCGCGGCACACCGAGGCCACTTCGGACCCGATGAACCCGGAACCGATGATCAGCACCCGACGGGGGCCCCCAGCCAAAGCCGCCTGCAGCCGCGCGGCGTCGGCGCTGGTGCGCAGGGTATGGACGCCGTCCAACGCGGCTTCCGCCGCGTTAGGCCATCGCCGCGCCCGCACACCGGTGGCGATCAGCAGCCGATCGCCGGGGACCTCGCTGCCGTCAGCGAGCCGAACCAGCCGGTTGGCGCGGTCCAGGGCGGTCGCGGCCACACCGAGTCGCCACTCGGCATCCACCTGGCGCAGGCGCGGCAGCTTCGTGTGATCGGCGGGCACCCACCCCTTGAGGACCTGTTTGGACAGTGGCGGGCGGTCATAGGGCTCGTCCGGCTCGTCGCCGATAATCGTGAGCTGTCCGCGAAAACCCTCTTCCCGCAACGCTTCGGCGGCACGGAGCCCGGTCAGTGAAGCACCGACAATGACGATGCGGCCGTTGTCTTTGAAGCCGTCCCGGATCATCGGCGCTGGCCCGCTAGTCGCTGTCGAGACGGTCCACGATGATTGCCTGCACCGGGCATGACGCCGCCGCCCGCAATACCCGCAAACGCTGACTATCGTCGGGGTTGGGGTCGTAGGTGAGAGTCTCTTCGCCGCTGAGCTTGAGCACGTCGGGTGCCAGCGGTACGCACTGCGCATACCCCAGGCAGCGGTTCAGGTCGACAACGATCCGCATCGCGACCTCGATCCTCGTGGCTGAAGACCTAATGCTGCGCAGCCTACATCCAGCTGCGGCGCCAAACACGCGATTGCGAAAAGTACTGACGGCGAGATGGATTCGCGGATCTGGGTGCATGCTAGTAGCCATGACCCGAAACGAGATCACCGAGCAGATCGTCGTCGCCCGCCTGGCTAAGGGCTTGACCTGGCAAGAGTTGGCCGATGCGATCGGCAGGCCGGTGGTGTGGACCACCTCGGCGCTGCTCGGCCAGCACCCGATCCCCGCCGAACTCGGCAAGGTGCTCGTCGAGATCCTGGGTCTCGACGAGTCGGCGGTCACGGTGCTGGCCGCGCCGCCCATGCGCGCCGGGCTGCCCACCGCGGTACCCACCGACCCGACCATCTACCGCTTCTACGAGGCCTTGCAGGTGTACGGCGGCGCGATCAAAGAACTCATCCATGAGCAGTTCGGTGACGGGATCATGAGCGCGATCAACTTCAGCGTCGACCTGCAAAAGAAACCCCACCCGTCGGGTGACCGTGTCGTGGTCACATTCGACGGCAAATTCCTTCCCTACGAGTGGGTTTCTGCAAAAGGCTGACGATGTCGCCGCGGGCGAGAACCCGCAACGGTCCTGCCGGCCCGTAAAGAATCCGTCAACAAACGAGCGCCCTAAGGCGTCCGCGCTTAATTTCTTTCCCAATACTCACCGTGCAGCGCTGAGTCGGTTCGTGCTCGTAAACGGATAGGACGGTGCCTTATCGATGGTTCTGTTCGGCTTGGCGCTCGTGGCGGTCTTGGCGGTTTACCCAATCGCCGCACTGGTTTTTCCGGAAGGTCGGTAATTGAGTAGCACGTTCCCGGGAATTGTGTTCCTTGTTCTGCTCGTGGCAGCGCTGGCGGTGGTGCACGTACCGCTGGGCGATTACATGTACCGCGTCTACACCTCGCCGCGGGACTTGAAAGTCGAGAAGGCCATCTATCGCATTGTCGGTATCGACCCGAAAGCCGAACAGTCGTGGCCCGGCTATGCTCGCAGCGTTTTGGCTTTCTCGGCTGTCGGCATTTTGTTCCTGTTCTTCTTCGAACTGTTCCAGGACAAGCTGCCGCTGCACCTGCATGATCCGGCAACCAAGATGACCCCGTCGCTGGCGTGGAACACCGCTGTCAGCTTTGTGACCAACACCAGCTGGCAGTCGTACGCCGGGGAGTCGACGGAGGGCCACCTCGTGCAGATGGCCGGCCTTGTCCCGCAGAGCTTCCTCTCCGGTGCGGTGGGGATGGCGGTGGCGGTGGTGCTGGTGCGCGGCTTTGCCCGAGAAAAGACCGAACAGCTGGGCAACTTCTGGGTGGATCTGGTCCGGGGCACGTTGCGCATCTTGCTGCCGGTCGCGTTCATCGGCGCGATCGTGCTGCTCGCCGGCGGGATCATCCAGAATTTCCACCTCCACGACCAGGTCGTCACCACGTTGAGCGGCGCCCAGCAGACCCTCACTGGAGGACCGATCGCCAGCCAGGAACCCGTCAAGTTGATCACCGGCGATGGCGGCGGCTTCTACAACGCACAATCGGCACATCCGTTCGAGAACCCCAGCTCGTGGACGAACTGGGTTGAAATCTTCCTTATGTTCGTGATCCCGTTTTCGCTGCCCCGCACCTTCGGGCGGGTGGTGGGCAGCAAGAAGCAGGGCTACGCCATCGCCGCGATCATGGGTGTCCTCGCCGTGTTGAGCATGGCCCTCGTCCTGTTGTTTCAGTTGGGGCATCACGGCACCGCCCCCACGGCGGCCGGTGGTGCTATGGAGGGCATCGAGCAGCGTTTCGGGGTCTTCGACTCGGCGATCTTTGCCGACACCGGCACGCTCACCTCGGACGGCGCCGTCGACTCGATGCACGACTCCTACACCGGCCTGGGCGGGCTGATGACCATGTTCAACATGCAGATCGGCGAAGTAGCGCCGGGCGGGATCGGCTCGGGCCTTTACGGACTGCTCCTGCTGGCGGTGATATCGGTGTTCATCGCCGGGCTGATGGTCGGACGCACACCGGAATATCTCGGGAAGAAGATCAGAGCCCGCGAAATGACGTTATCGACGACCTTCATCCTGGCTACTGAGCTGGCGGTGCTGGTTGGCACCGGGATTGCGATGGCGTTCCCGGGTCCACGCGCCAGCATGGCCAACTCCGGTCCACACGGCTTATCGGAAGTGCTCTACGCATTCACCTCCGCGGGCAACACCAATGGCTCGGCGTTCGCGGGCCTGTCGGCAAACACCATGTTTTACAACACCGCGTTGGGCCTGGCGATGCTCCTCGGCAGATACCTGCCGATGATCCTGGTGCTCGCACTCGCCGGATCGCTGGCCCGCCAGGGTCATACGCCGGCGTCCATCGGCACCCTGCCCACCCATCGGCCGCAATTCGTCGGTCTGGTGGCAGCGGTGACGGTTATTCTGTGTGCACTTACATTTTTGCCGGCCTTAGCACTGGGGCCGCTTGCCGAAGGTATCCACTAGATGCGAGGTCAGGTCTACTTCGAGGCCGATTGGCGGCGCGAGGCGCTGCGGACCAACTTATGGCTCGTCCCACTTTTAACAACGGTTGCGGTGGTCGTGCTGTTCGCCGTCACCTACACCGTCGATCGCATGGCCTATGACGGCGTCATCCAGCTGCCTTCGTTTGTGCTGAACGGTAGTGCCGACTCGGCTCGAGTCGTGTTGGCCACGGTCGCGGCGGCGATCATCACCGTGGTCGGCATCGTTTTCTCGATCACCATCGTGGCCTTGACGCTGGCGTCGACCCAGTTCGGGCCGCGGATGCTGCGCAACTTCGTGCGGGACCCGGGAACTCAAGTTTCGCTCGGTACATTCGTCGCGTCGTTCTGCTATGCGATGGTCGCTCTGGTTTCGGTGGGCGGTGGCCCACACGGTGATTTCGTTCCGCATTTGTCGATCACGGTGACGTTCATGCTGACGTTGGCTGACGTGGCCGTGCTGATCTACTTCCTCAATCACATCGCTACGATGATTCAGCTTCCGGTGGTGATCGCGCGTATCGCCGGAAGATTGGCCGAGGAGATCGCCGCCCTCGATAGCGGCGAATCGTACGGTGTCGGCGCCGCGCGCGGCCCGTCGCACGAGGAGTTGTTGGCGAAGTTGGCCGAGTCCGGTGCTCCGATCCGCACGCCGCGCAGTGGCTATCTTCAGGTCATCCGCCATGACGTGCTGGTCAAGATCGCAACGAAAGCCGACGCGGTGGTCGAATTGCCGTACCGGCCCGGGCATTTCCTGGTGGCCGGCCAGGTGATGGCCTGGGTTTGGCCGCCCGAGGCTGCCGACGCTGTCGCCGAGCGACTCGCGCTGGGCCACGTTACAGGTGCGTATCGAACGCTCCCGCAGGATATTTCGTTTGGCTTCGATCAATTGGTCGAGATCGCTTTGCGCGCGCTATCGCCGGCGGTCAACGACACGTTCACCGGAATGACCTGTATCGACTGGATCGCCGACTGCCTGTGTCGGATCTCCACCTCCTGGCGTCCGCAACGGATCCGGCGCGACGCAGAGGGAAACATCCGCGTCATCGCCTTCGTTGCCGATTTCAACCGACTTGTCGAGCGCACCTTCGACACCATCCGCCAGGCTTCAACCGGCATGCCCGCCATCATGATTCGCCAACTCGATGCGCTGGCCAAGGTCATCGAACAAACCCCCGACCGGAAACGCCGGACGGTGCTGATCCGCGAAGCCGACGCGATCCAAAGATTAAGCCAGGCTACGGTAACCGAGCAAAACGACCGCGACGACGTCACCAAGCGCTACCAGATGGTGATGGCGCTGGTCGACCCGAACGCGCCGCCGCGGATCGCCGAAGTCAGACCGATCAGCGACGGATTCGGCTACGACAAGGCGGCGCCCGCGGTCTAAGTCAGCCGGACCGTCGTCATCGGCAGCGGCTACAGTCGGTGCTGATGAGCCCCCCGGCACACTCCAACCCGCTGAAGGCGGACCTTGTCCTATCCGGTGGCGGCGTCAAGGGCATCGGCCTGGTCGGCACCGTCGTTGCGCTGATGGAAGCCGGATACACCTTTTCGCGCGTCTCCGGCACGTCGGCAGGTGCGATCGTCAGCGCGATCTTGGCGGCCGGCTTTGACCAGCTGACTCCTGAACAGGTCGAGCACATCACCATGACGTTGCCCTATCGCAAATTTCTCGACGCTGAGCCTCTCACCAAGATTCCGCTGCTCGGCACGGGGTGGGACCTGCTGAACGGAAACGGCTTGTACAAGGGAGATTTCGCGCGAGAGTGGATCCGTACCCAGCTGGAAGACCTGGGCGTGCGCACCTTCGGTGATCTGGCGTTCGACGACGACACCCTGCCTCCGGAACGGCGCTACCGGTTGGTGGTCACCGCAGCTGACGTGACCACCGGCCAGTTGATACGGCTGCCGTGGGACTATCGCCGCGTCTACGGACTAGACCCCGACGAGCAGCGGGTCGCCGATGCGGTCCGTGCCTCGATGTCGATTCCGTTCTTCTTCAAGACCGCCAAGCTGACCAGTGCAACCGGGTTGACGTCCACGTTGGTCGACGGCGGGATGCTGTCGAACTTCCCGCTGGACACCTTTGACCGCGGCGACGGCAAAGCCCCGCGTTGGCCGACGTTTGGTGTGACCGTGTTGCCGAACCTTCCGCAGGGCAATGACAAGGTGATTCCGGCGTTAGCGCCGCTGCACTGGTTCGGGGGTCCGAACCTGTTGGAGGACCTGATCACCACCATGATCGTCGGCCACGACCAGGCCTATCTCAACCAGCCCTGGGTCAGTGCGCGGGCGATCCGCGTTGACTCGACCGAAGTCGGATTTCTCGACTTCACCATCTCCAAAAAGCAGATGGAAGGTCTCTACCAGCGCGGCTACAACGCAGCGGTGAAGTTTTTGTCCACCTGGGACTTCACCAAATACCTCAAGCGTTTCCGCCGACCGGTGTGAGCGATGTCGCGTCGCTGCTGAAGTGCCGCGACGACGCCGATGTGCCACACTTAACCGACGGGAGGAGGCGAGGAGCAGCGGTCGAGCTTGATTGTCCGCGCTAAAGCCCGAATTCGGCTGCCATGCCATCGATCCCGGCCCGGATGCCGGCCAGCGCATCGGTCCGGGTCCGCAACTTCGTCGCGGCGTGCGCCTGCTGCTTCAGGGTGGTGAATTCCCGGGCAGCTTCCTCGGCGCGGCTGAGCACCATGTCGGGCAGCACGATTTCGTCCAACCAGCCAGCGGCAATTGCGGTTTCGCCGAAGAACGTCTTGGCCAGCCCCGCGTCGCTAGACCACCCGCTCGCCGCGGTGCCTGCCCAGTTAGTCTTCGGCATCACCCAAACGCAGACTCACATCGGTCGGCGGCGCGTTGATCTGGCGCGTGCGCCACCGATCCTTGGTTTCCTCGATCGCGCGGTTGATGCGTTCGATCTCGCTGCGGAAGACGTCTGCGCGAGTTTCCTTGGTGGCGTAGTGGAAATAGGTCAGCAGGCTGCGAAGGAGTTCCAGCTTCTCTTTTTCTCGCTTGGCCAGGTTGTGGTTCGTCATCAATTCGATCCGCTGAACCGGCGGCAGCGCGTTCCAGTCCAGCACCACCTTGGTTTCGAAGGGACGCCGGCGACGCCGCCAGAACTTCCACCCGTGGGGAGCTTCGGCGCGGTCGTAGTAGGTCACGGTGCCGGGGAAACGCGACTCGATGCCCTCGCCGAGCTCGGTGCGGTCGAGCGCCGAATCCCACACCGTGCGCCACTCTTGGCCGGGCGCCAGGGTCGGCAACTGGCGGGGGAGTTGCAGTTCGACGACATCCGCATAACCGTCGGCGGTGTTTTCGTATTCGGCGACGGTCGGTGGGTGCGGAAACGTGAACGAAACGTCGTAGGCAGAGGTCTTACCGAAGTTCCGCACCACCAGCTCGATCAGATGCCAATCGGCGCCGTGCGGCTCCATGAACATCCCGACGTGTGGACGGGTCTCTTCGGTCGCCAACCGACGATTGCGCCGAATCTGTTGATTGGCAAAGACCAGCGCGACCACGCCGAGCACGAGCAAAGCCCAGACGGCCCACGCCAACCAGGTACCGGCCGCCGCGCCCGCCACCTGGTGCCAACGATCTTGGATCCATCCCATTGCGGAATCCACCCCTCCGCTTATATCACAGCACTTACGGGCGGAAAATTCGCTGGAGGTCCCGTAAGTGGCTTGATTTACCCGCCCATAAACATTCGCCACTGATCGAGATCAGTGACGCGATAGACATAGTTGGAACGCTTGACCTCGGACAACGATGCACTCGGTTTGAGCGAATACCAGTGTCCGGGAAACACCGTCGGATCACCAGTCAGTTGGGCAAGCTTTTGCAGGCTGCGGAACATCTCGTCGGAGTCGCTGCCGGGAAAATCAGTGCGGCCGCAGCCTTCCAAAAACAGCGTGTCACCGGCAACCAGCCGGCCTTCGAGCAGGAAGCATTGGCTGCCCGGCGTGTGGCCGGGGGTGTGCAGCAGCTCGATGTCGATGTCGCCGGCGCTGACCTTGTCACCATGTTCGTGCTGGGTGAGGTCGCCCATGCTGATCCCGGTAATGCGCGAAACAAACAGCGCCTCATGAGAATTGACGTGGACGGGAACGCTGACGCGCTCCAGCAGCTCGGCCAGCCCCTTGAGTTCGAAGCCCATCATCGAGCCGCCGACATGGTCGGGATGGTGATGGGTGACCAGCACGCCGGACAGATGCATGCCGTCGGCCTCGAGCGCGTCGAGCAGATCGCCGGCCGCATATGCCGGGTCGACCACTAGGCAGTCGCCGGTCTGGCGGTCCCCGATCAGGTACGCGAAGTTGCGCATCTGCGTCGCGAAGCCGTCACCCTTGGCGAAGTCGCGGCCGGAGAGCAATTGGCGGAAGTACAGCCGGTCGGAATCGGGCATCTGCTTAGCCTAGGACCCCAGCCGTCCGGGTATCGCTGTGATGTCGCGGAGTTAACGCGTTCCGGTACCGCGCGGGCGCGGTGAGCTGCATATTTACCGCCTTTTTGGGGTGTCGGCGACGTCGGGAGTGGGTAAAGTTGGAACATGAGAATCGCCAAGGTCGAGATCGAGGTTGATCAGACTTTGATCGACGAGGTGATGCAGCGTTACCACCTGCACGGCCCGCGCGAAGCCGTCAACCTTGCGCTTCGGTCGCTGCTCACTGCCGACTCCGACGCCGACGCGGATGAAGACGAAGACAATCCGTTCGGCCTCGCCGCGTTAGACCCGCGTCGGGCACGCGACGCCGGGTGAATCCGGCTGATTCGCCTGCGGTCTTCTTCGGGTCGCCGTTGGGTTTGGTGCGCCCGCAAAGCAGGTTGTACCCTCTTTTAGGCCCGCAGCGCGGATTGACTGGTCGCTACGGGTGCGCCCCCTTAGCTCAGTCGGCAGAGCGTTTCCATGGTAAGGAAAAGGTCAACGGTTCGATTCCGTTAGGGGGCTCGGCGGACGCCGAGCAGGCAGGCGGCGCGCACCTGAGGCGATGTAGCTCAGTCGGTTAGAGCGAACGACTCATAATCGTTAGGTCGCCGGTTCGAGTCCGGCCATCGCTACAAGACAACAACGACAAAATCCGGAAAGAGAACCGACGTGGCCTCCAGTACAGACGTACGACCCAAGATCACCTTGGCGTGCGAGGTGTGCAAACACCGCAACTACATCACAAAGAAGAACCGCCGCAACGACCCCGATCGGCTGGAGCTGAAGAAGTTCTGCCCCAACTGCGGCAAGCACCAGGCTCACCGCGAGACGCGCTAGCGTCAGCCGCGGGCTATTACTCAGACTGACTAGGTAGGTTTTAGAGCCGTGTCGTTGGGCAAAGACGTGGTCGGAAAGCACTACCGTTTCCCCGACCATTACGTGGTGGAGCGGGAGAAAATCCGGGAATACGCCGTCGCCGTCAAAAATGACGACCCCTCCTTCTTCGAGGAGAAGGCCGCGGCCGAGCTCGGCTATGACGGGCTACTGGCGCCACTGACGTTCATCTCGGTGTTCGGGTACAAAGCGGTGGCGGCGTTATTTGAGCATGCCAACATCGCGATAGAAGACGCCCAGATCGTGCAGGTCGACCAGACTTTGAAGTTCCTGGCACCGATCAAGGTTGGTGACCGCCTCTACTGCGATGTGTCCATCGAGTCGGTACGGCAGGCACACGGCACCGACATCATCATGACAAAGCAAACTGTCACCAATGAAGCAGGTGATGTCGTACAGGAGACCTACACGACCCTGGCGGGCCGTGCAGGCGAAGAAGGAGAAAAGGGTTTCAGCGATGCCATTGCGTGAGTTCGATTCGGTGAAGGTGGGTGACCAGCTTCCCGAGAAGGTCTATCCCTTGACCCGTCAGGATTTGGTGAACTATGCGGGTGTCTCCGGTGATCTCAACCCGATTCACTGGGACGACGAGATTGCCAAGGTCGTCGGGCTGGACACCGCGATCGCTCACGGCATGCTGACCATGGGCTTGGGCGGCGGCTACGTGACGTCGTGGGTCGGCGACCCTGGGGCGGTCACCGAGTACAATGTCCGGTTCACCGCGGTGGTGCCGGTGCCCAACGACGGCAAGGGCGCCGAGATCGTGTTCAGCGGCAAGGTGAAGTCGGTCGATCCCGACAGCAAGTCGGTGACGATCGCGCTGACTGCCACCACCGGCGGCAAAAAGATCTTCGGGCGGGCCGTCGCGACGGCGAAGTTGGCGTAACCGTGGCGATCAACACCGACATCCTCGGAATGGTCTGGGACTACCCGGACGGCTGGGTGGTCGGCCGGGAAAAGGTGCGCGAATTCGCCAAGGCGGTCAAGGCCGACGACCCGGCCTGTCTGGACGAAAGCGCGGCGGCCGAACTCGGGTACGACGCCCTCGTCGTGCCGCCGACGTTCGTCACCATCCTCGCGAAGTTGGTCCAGGCGGACTTCATGCGAAAGGTCGACACCGGCTACGACACGATGCAGATCGTCCAAGTCGACCAGAAGTTCGTCTACCACAAGCCGATCCTGGCCGGCGACGTGCTGCACGCTCGGATGGTCATTGATTCCGTCGTTGAGCGCTTCGGCGCAGACATTGTGGTCACGAGGAACACCTTGACCAACGGCGACGGCGAACTGGTGTTGGAGGCCTACACGACGATGATGGGTCACGAGGGCGACAACTCGATCAATCTCAAGTGGGACGCCGAGTCGGGCCAAGTCGTCCGGACGGCGTGATTCGTCTCTGAGACATGGCCCGATGTACACTCGGACCTCGGGGTTTTCCCATTACCAGCGCTTCCGAATTGAAACCGGGGACAAGCGCGCGCTCATGGGTGAGACCCCGGCACCAGCAGGTTGGCCTGCCAACCGGCGAAGGGGCGTAGCTCAACTGGCAGAGCAGCGGTCTCCAAAACCGCAGGTTGCAGGTTCAAGTCCTGTCGCCCCTGCTGAATGCGTGCCATGGTGGACACTGGAGAGTGACCACAAAACACGAGTTTGAACGAAGGAGCATGCGGTGAGCGACGAACGCGACGTTGCCGACGCAGCCGACGGCAACGACACCGACGAAGCGCGCGGCGGCCGCACGGCAGTGGTAACGCGGCCGCAGCGCCCCACCGGCAAGCGGTCCCGCCAGCGAGCGGAGGCCGCGGAGACCGACGACACCGATGAAAGCTCGTCCGGTGCGCTTGAGCTCACCGAGAGCAGCGCAGAGGAAGATGCCGGCAAGAAGCCCAAGAAGCCCAAGAAGACCCGCAAATCACCAGGGCAGTCGACCAACCCGATCGTCTACGTCTACAACTACCTCAAGCAGGTCGTCGCCGAGCTGCGCAAGGTCATTTGGCCCAACCGCAAGCAGATGATGACCTACACCTCGGTGGTGCTGGCGTTTCTGGTGTTCATGGTGACGTTGATCGGCCTGGTGGACCTGGGCTTGGCCAAGCTCGTGCTGATGGTGTTCGGCTGAGGCCGCCAAGAGCTGACGTATAGGAAGGACCAAAAAACCGTGACTACCTCCGACGGCGATCTGCCCGTGGGTGAGACGGTCGACATCGAACAGGCCTTACACGAGGTCACCGGCGAGGCGAGCGCCCCGGACGCGATTACCGACGACACCGCTGCGGTGGCCGCCGCGCCCGAAGAGCCGGCCGAGGCCGCCGAGTCCGAAGAGGTCGACCCCGCCGCTGCCCTGAAAGCTGACCTGCGTACCAAACCCGGTGACTGGTACGTCATCCACTCCTACGCCGGATATGAGAACAAGGTGAAAGCCAATCTCGAAACCCGCGTGCAGAACCTGGATGTCGGCGACTACATCTTCCAGGTGGAAGTGCCCACCGAAGAGGTCACCGAGATCAAGAACGGCCAGCGAAAGCAGGTCAACCGCAAGGTGCTGCCCGGCTACATCCTGGTGCGCATGGACCTGACCGACGACTCCTGGTCCGCGGTGCGCAACACCCCGGGCGTCACCGGGTTTGTCGGCGCAACCTCGCGCCCGTCGGCGCTGTCGCTGGATGACGTGGTGAAGTTCCTGCTGCCGCAGGGTGCGACCAAGAAACCGGCCAAGGGCGCGGCGAGCACTGCTGCCGCGGCCAGCGAAGGCGGCCTGGAACGTCCGGTGCTCGAGGTCGACTACCAGGTTGGCGAATCGGTCACCGTCATGGACGGGCCGTTCGCCACGCTTCCGGCCACGATCAACGAGGTCAACGCCGAACAACAGAAACTCAAGGTGCTGGTGTCCATCTTCGGCCGCGAAACACCTGTGGAACTGGGCTTCACCCAGGTCTCGAAGGTTTAAGAAAGGACCCTTAACCTCATGGCCCCGAAGAAGAAAGTCGTCGGGCTGATCAAGCTCCAGATTGAGGCCGGGCAGGCCAACCCCGCGCCACCGGTCGGCCCGGCGCTTGGCCAGCACGGCGTCAACATCATGGAGTTCTGCAAGGCGTACAACGCTGCAACGGAAAACCAGCGCGGCAACGTCATCCCGGTCGAGATCACCGTCTACGAGGACCGCAGCTTCACGTTCGCGCTCAAGACCCCGCCGGCGGCCAAGCTGCTGCTCAAAGCCGCGGGTGTGGGCAAGGGCTCGGCCGAGCCGCACAAGGAGAAGGTGGCCAAGGTCAGCTGGAACCAGGTCCGCGAGATCGCCGAGACCAAGAAGGCCGACCTGAACGCCAACGACATCGACGCCGCCGCCAAGATCATCGCCGGCACCGCCCGGTCGATGGGGATCACTGTCGAATAGACGGCTCATCCCGTGGGAGGGCCAGCTTCGGCCCGAACGTAACCACAACCCAACATCAGATTGGATATCGAATGAGCAAGAACAGCAAGGCATATCGCGCCGCCGCCGAGAAGGTGGACCGCAACAACCTGTACACGCCGCTGGCCGCGGCCAAGCTGGCCAAGGAGACGTCGTCGACCAAGCAGGACGCGACCGTCGAGGTGGCCATCCGGCTGGGTGTTGACCCGCGCAAGGCCGACCAGATGGTCCGCGGCACGGTCAACCTGCCGCACGGCACCGGTAAGACCGCCCGGGTGGCGGTGTTCGCAGTGGGCGAAAAAGCCGAGGAGGCAACGGCGGCGGGCGCCGACGTGGTCGGCAGTGACGACCTGATCGAGAAGATCCAGGGCGGGTTCTTGGACTTCGACGCGGCGATCGCCACGCCCGACCAGATGGCCAAGGTCGGCCGGATCGCGCGGATCCTCGGGCCACGGGGCCTGATGCCCAACCCGAAGACCGGCACCGTCACCCCGGACGTCACCAAGGCGGTGTCCGATATCAAGGGCGGCAAGATCAACTTCCGGATCGACAAGCAGGCCAACCTGCACCTGGTCATCGGCAAGGCGTCGTTCGACGAGAGGCAGCTCGCCGAGAACTACGGCGCGGCGATCGACGAGGTACTGCGGCACAAGCCGTCGTCATCGAAAGGTCGCTACCTGAAGAAGATCACGGTGTCGACGACCACCGGCCCGGGCATCCCGGTCGACCCGTCGATCACCCGCAACTTCGCCGAGGCCTAACCAAGGCGGCTGTTCACCGTTGCCTCGCCGACGGTGGTACGCACCCTCATCTCTTAGACTCTGCTCATGGAAGGTGCCTCGGGGAACCAAGGTGGCAGTCGGCCAAACCGGCCGGAGTTGACCGACTACCTCGACGTGGACGGCAGCATCGTGTTGCCAGAAGACGTCAACCTGGTGACGTTTCTGGACCGCCACATCGCCGAAATCGGCGATGCCATCGCTTACCGCTATCTCGACTACACCCAGCATGCCGACGGTAAGGTCATCAACTTGACCTGGACCGGGCTGGGCGCCAGGCTGCGGGCCGTCGCTGCTCGTCTGCAGCAGGTGACTTCCGGGGGCGATCGGGTGGCGATCCTGGCTCCGCAGGGCATCGACTACATCATCGGTTTTTTCGCCGCGATCAAGGCTGGCAACATCGCAGTGCCGTTGTTCGCGCCGGAGTTGCCGGGGCATGTGGAGCGCCTCGACGCGGTGCTCGGCGATGCCCAGCCCGCGGTGTTACTGACCACCGCTGCCGCGGGTGCGGCGGTTCAGGAATTTGTCCGGTCGCTGCCGCGCAGCCGTAGACCGCGCGTCATCGCGATCGACGAAATCCCCGATTCGGTGGGCGCCACGTTCGCCCCGGTTCATCTCGACATCGACGATATTGCGTACTTGCAGTACACCTCGGGGTCGACGCGGGCCCCGGTCGGTGTGGAGATCACCCACCGGGCGGTCGGCACCAACGTGCTGCAGATGGTGATCTCGACCGGCATGGACTGGGACATCCACAGCGTCAGCTGGTTGCCGCTCTACCACGACATGGGCCTGCTGATGATCTTGTGCGTGGCGGTATTCGGCACCCAGGTCACGCTCATGTCGCCGATCGCGTTTGTCCGAAGGCCGCAGCGGTGGATACGCCAGTTGGCAGCGGAGTCCCGGCACGGCCGGACATTCGCGGCGGCTCCGAATTTCGCGTTCGAGCTGGCCGTTGAGCGCGGGCTTCCCGACGCCGGCGAGGACCTCGACCTGAGCAACGTGGTGTCGCTGATCAACGGCTCCGAGCCGGTCAGCATCGACTCGATCGCGAAGTTCAACGCCGCGTTCGCCCCGTATGGGCTGCCGAGCACGGCGGTCAAGCCGTCTTACGGTATGGCCGAGGCGACCCTTTTTGTCTCGACCATCGACCCCGCCGCCGGGGCGACCGTTATCTACCTGGACCGCGACCAGTTGGGCGCCGGGCATGCGGTCCGGGTCTCGCCGGACGCACTTAACGCCATCGCGCAGGTTTCCTGCGGCCGGATCGCCCGCAGCCAGTGGGGCGTCATCGTCAACCCCGACACCGAGGCTGAACTATCCGATGGGGAGGTCGGCGAGATCTGGTTGCACGGCGACAATATCGGCCGCGGCTACTGGGCACGCCCGGAGGAAACCGAGAGGGTGTTCGGCAACAAGCTGCAGTGCCGGCTGCCGGTAGGCAGCCATGCGGACGGGGCACCGAGCGAGGCCACCTGGCTGCGGACAGGTGATCTCGGCGTCTACCTCGACGGTGAGCTCTACATCACCGGGCGTATCAAGGATCTGATTATCGTGGATGGCCGCAACCATTATCCGCAGGATATCGAGGCCACAACGGCCGAGGCGTCGTCGGCAGTGCGATCCGGTTACGTTGCGGCGTTCTCGGTGCCAGCGAACCAGATGCCGGGAGCGTCCGCCGATGAGGCCGGCGAGCGTCTGGTCATCGTTGCCGAACGGGCGGCGGGCGCGGGCCGGGCTGATCTGCAACCGGTGGTCGACGCCATCCGGGCGGCGGTATCGCGCCGGCATAGCCTGCCAGTGTCCGATGTGCTGTTGGTGGCGGCCGGCGTCATCCCGCGAACCACCAGCGGCAAGCTCGCGCGTCGGGCGTGCCGCGCGCAATATCTCAACGGCGAGTTGGGCCTACGGGGCCATTCCTAATCGCATGAGCAGTTCCCCGCAAGCGGGAGGTGCCCCCAGCGAAAGCCCCTTTTCGGTCGGCGTGTCGCGAGCTTTTGCGTCTGGTGACCGGGCAGGGCCCGGCGAACACCGCTGGAGGATTACCCTTCGCATTCCGCGATGCGCCGGCGCAGGTAGTCGCGGCCCGGCTCGGAGCCGTTGGACGCCAACGCCGTTCGATACCAGGTGACGGCGTCGTCTTGTCGCCCCGCCCGCCGCAGTAGGTCGGCGCGCACCGACGCCACCAAATTGGACCGGGCCAGCCGTGGATCGTGTGCCACCTGCTCCAACGCGGCCAGCCCGGCGTCAGGGCCGTCGCGGAAGCCAACTGCCAGAGCCCGATTCGCCCGTACGACCGGCGAATCGGTCATCGCCAACAGGCTGTCGTAGGCAGTGCAGATACTGCGCCAGTCGGTCTGCTCCCACGACGGCGCCGTCGCATGCAATGCGGCGATCACCGCCTGCGGCAGATACGGGCCGGTCGACCCGTGGGCGGCCCGCAGCCGATCGAGGCCGCGCGCGATGCGGCCACGGTCCCAGCGGCGACGGTCCTGCTCCTCGAGCGGCACCAGCGCTCCAGCGTCGTCCACCCGGGTCGTCCGCCGCGAATCATGCAGCAGCACAAGGGCTGCCAGAGCGTGCGCCTCCAGCTCAGCGGGCATCAGCCTGCACAGCTCGCCAGCCAGCCGAACCCCTTCGTCGCACAGCTCGTCGCGAATCGCCGACGGCCCCGCCGTCGACCAGTAACCCTCGGTGAACACCGAGTAGATGCAACTGAGCACATGCGGCGTGTGCTCGGGCAGCAACTCGGCGGGCGGCACCCGCAGCGGGATGTTGGCGTGCCGCACCTTGTTCTTGGCGCGGGTGATGCGCTGGCCGACCGCGGCCTCGGTCTGCAACAGCGCGCGGGCGATCTCCGCGACCGTCAGCCCGGAAACCAGCCGCAGGGTCAGCGCAAGCTGCGATACCCGGTCGAGTGCGGGGTGGGCGCAGGTGAACATCATCCGCAGTTCGTCATCGCGAACGGGATGCGGTTCGACGTGATCGGTGCGCGCCCGGATGTCGTCCACCACGGCCGCCAATTCCTTTCCGGGACGGACGGATTCACGACGCAAACGGTCGCGGGCGCGGTTGCGCGCTACCGTCAGCACCCATGCGCCGGGATTGTCCGGCACGCCGTCGCGTGGCCATACCCGCAGCGCCTCAGCGAAGGCTTCCTGGACGGCGTCCTCGGCGAAGCTGAGATCACCCGACCACCGGGCCAGCGTGGCCACCGCCGGGCCCCACTCGCGCCGAAAGACGCCGTCCAGGTTGACCATTTAGAGGCCGGAGACTCCCGCCAACTGGCGTAGCTGCACCGCGCTCGCGGGGATCATCGCTGCCAGTTTGACCGCCTCGTCACGGTCGGCGGCGGTCAGCACATAGAAGCCGGTGGCAATTTCGGCTCCTTCCGGGTACGGCCCGTCGGTCAACAGCACCTCGCCGTCGCGGACGCGCACCGTGGTGGCCGTCGCCGGCTCGTGCAAGGCGGCCCCACTGACGATGCGTTCGCCTGCGACAGAGGCGAATTCACCGTGCCGCGCCGCTTCCGCCTCCCACTCCGGCGTGCCGGGGACATTGGCCGCTGCGGGTGGTTCCAGCAGCAGCGCCAGCCACTGGCCGTCGTGGCGCGACCAATCGGGATCGACGGTGTGGTAAATCGGCCGAACTTCGATGGCGCCGTGCTTGGCGGCGGGGATATCGCGGGCGAATGCCAATGCGTCGTCGAGGTTTTCGGCTTCGAACACGTAATAACCGCCGGCGACCTCCGCGGCCTCGGCGAATGGGCCGTCGGTAATCGTCGGCGCGTCCGGGCCGCCCGAGATGCGCACACCGGTCGCTGCGGGCAACAGCGCGTCACCGCCGCGGATCGCCGAGGCGACTTTGGCGTGGAAGTCCCGGTAGGCGGCCATCTCGGTGGCCCCCTGGTCGGGCGTGAGGTCTCGCTCCTGGCTGATCAACAGAGCTAGGTACTGCATTGTGGTCACCTCCGGTAGTGAGCGGAACCTTCTGCTCCACTCTCTACCTGTCCGACGAACGGCGCAGCCACAATCCGACAGCGGCGGTGCGAAATTTTAAGCTGCCGCCCCGGGCTTGAGGTAGGTGACCAGGCTGCAGTCCAGCGTCTCGTCGGCGAAGTAGTACTCGCAGCCACGCAGGTACTTCATGTACCGGTTGTAGACCTCTTCGGAGGCGATCTCGATGGCCTTGTCTTTGTTGGCCTCCAGCGCGTCGCCCCAGATCCGCAACGTCCTGACGTAGTGCGGCTGCAGCGAAAGCGGCTCGGGAACCATGAATCCGGCCTTCTCGCCGTGTTCGACCATCATGTCGGTGCTGGGGAGGCGACCCCCGGGGAAGATCTCGGTGATGATGAATTTGATGAACCGCGCCGTCTCAAAGGTGATCTTCTTGCCGCGCGCGTGCAGGTCGTACGGGTGGTAGCTGACGCTGCTCTGTACGGTCATCCGCCCATCCTCGGGCATGATGTTGAAACAGTTCTTGAAGTAGTGGTCGTAATTCTCGTGGCCGAAGTGCTCGAACGCCTCGATGGACACGATCCGGTCGACGGAATCGCTGAAATCCTCCCAGCCGCGCAACAGCACCTGGCGTGAGCGATTGGTGTCGATGCTGTCCACCACCTGCTGGGCGCGGGCGTGCTGGTTCTTGGACAACGTCAGGCCGATGACGTTGACATCGTATTTCTCGACCGCGCGCTTCATCGTGGTTCCCCAGCCGCAGCCGATGTCCAGCAGCGTCATGCCGGGCTTCAGGTCCAGCTTGTCGAGGTTCAAGTCGACTTTGGCAATCTGGGCTTCTTCCAGCGTCATGTCGTCACGCTCGAAGTAGGCGCAGCTGTAGGTCCGTGTCGGGTCCTGGAACAACGCGAAGAAGTCGTCGGAGAGGTCGTAGTGTGCCTGGATGTCTTCGGGGCGCGTCCGCGTCTTCGTCGGAGTGACTGGGTTGTCAGCCATCAGCGTCTCGTAGCCTTCCTACTGCTTGGGGTGTTGCCGCACCCGGGTTGCGTGCTCGCCGATTGTGCACGTTATCGCGTGGTGAAAGCACAATACCCGGCATCGTCCAATACTTGGACGGACTCCCGTGGTTTCATCCGCCCGTCTGGAGACTATTTCTCCAGTGTGAATTGGTTGACGTCGATGTAGCCGACCCGGAATCCCCCGGCACATCCGGTCAAATAGTGCATATAGCGCTCATAGACCTCTTCGGACTGGATCTCGATGGCTTGGCTCTTGTGCGCCTCCAGCGCCGCGGCCCAGTGGTCGAGGGTCTTGGCGTAGTGCGGCTGCAGCGACTGCCGGCGGGTCAGCGTGAAGCCCGCTTTTGACGAGTGGTCCTCCACCTTCTCGATCGACGGCAACCGGCCGCCCGGGAAGATCTCGGTCACGATGAACTTCATGAACCGGGCCAGCTCGAAGGTCAGCGGCATGCCGCGTTCGATCATCTGCGGGCCGGTCAGGCCGGTGATCGTGTGCAGCAGCATCACGCCGTCGTCAGGCAGGGCTTGGTAGGCCATCTTGAAGAAGTCGTCGTAGCGGTCGTGGCCGAAGTGCTCGAATGCGCCGATGGAGACGATCCGGTCCACCGGCTCGTCGAATTCCTCCCAGCCGGCCAGCAGGATCCGTTTGGTACGCGGCTGGCGCTGCGGATCATTGTCCAGCTCGTCGAACATCTTCTGCACGTGCCCCGCCTGGTTCTTGCTCAAGGTCAGGCCGATGACGTTCACGTCGTATTTCTCGATCGCGCGGCGCATCGTGCTGCCCCAGCCGCAGCCCACGTCGAGCAGCGTCATCCCGGGCTGCAGGCCCAGCTTGCCCAGCGCCAGGTCGACCTTGGCCTGCTGAGCCTCTTCCAGCGTCATGCCGTCACGTTCGAAGTAGGCGCAGCTGTAGGTCTGGCTCGGGTCGAGGAAGAGCCGGAAGAAGTCGTCGGACAGGTCGTAGTGGGCCTGGACGTCCTCGAAATGCGGCCTGAGTTTTTCCGCCATGCCGGCGTGCGCCTTTCTGATTTTCCCCCCGGTTATCCGCCAGTCATGGTAAAGGATCCGCCTTGTTGGGCCGAATCAAGAACCAGCTTTTAGCTCAGCGCGTCGCCGACCCGTCCTCGGTTACGGCGCTACTTCTGCAGCGTGAACTGGTTGACGCTGGTGTACCCGTCACGGAACAGGCCCTGACAGCCCGCGAGGTACTTGACGTAGCGGTCGTAGACCTCCTGCGACTGTGCCGCGATGGCCTGCTCCCGGTGTGCCTCCAGTGCGTCCGCCCAGAGCTGCAGGGTCTTGACGTAGTGCGGCCCGATCTCCTGCCTTCGGGCCAGGTTGAAACCGGCTTTGGCGGCGTGCTCCTCGACCATGGCCACCGTCGGCAGCCGCCCGCCGGGGAAGATCTCGGTCATGATGAATTTGTTGAATCGGACCATCGACATGGTTAACGGAAGGCCCAACCTCTGGCAATCGTCCTGGGTGATTGCGGTGATGGTGTGCAGCAGCATCACCCCGTTGTCGGGCAGGGCATCGTAAGCCATTTTGAAGAAGTCGGAGTAGCGCTCGTGGCCGAAGTGTTCGAACGCGCCGATTGACACGATTCGGTCGACCTTCTCGTCGAACTCTTCCCAACCCTGTAGCCGCACCTCGACGTTGCGCTGCGTCGAGACCTTGGCCAGTTTGGCCTCGGCGTACTCGCGCTGACACTGGCTGAGCGTCAGGCCGATGACATTGACGTCGTAATTCTCGATCGCCCGTTGCATGCCGCCGCCCCAGCCACAGCCGATGTCGAGCAGCGTCATCCCTGGCTGCAGGTTCAGCTTGCCGAGCGCCAGGTCGAACTTGGCGTTCTGGGCCTCGTCGGTGGTCATGTCGTCGCGTTCGAAGTAGCCGCAGGTGTAGCCCATCGTGGGGCCCAAGAACAGTTCGAAGAACTCGTTCGAAATGTCGTAGATCGACTGCAACAATTCGTAATTGGGCGTTAGTTCACGCATGTCTGATGGGTATATCAGCCGTGGGCAAACGTGGTCGTCAGCTCGCCGATCAGCCGATCCCACAGCTGCTCGGGCAAATCGTGGCCCATGCCGTCGATCAAGACCAGACGGGCTCCCCGGATCGCGCGGGCAACCGCCCGGCCACCGAACGGGCGCTGCAACTTGTCGGCACGGCCGTGCAGCACCACGGTGGGTGCGCTGATCTGCCGGTCGTAGCGGCGCAGGCTACCGCTGGCAATGATCGCGCTGAAATGCCGGCTGATGCCCCACGGGTAGTAACACCGTTCGTAGGCCTCGATCGTCTCGTTGCGGATCCGCTGTTCGGGCGCCGGATAGTGGGGGCTGCCGATGATTCCCCAGACCCGCACGGCGTTGTCGGCGATCACGTCCAGCGGCGAACCCGGCGCCGGGCCGTTGAGCACTGCGAACAGCGCGCGCGGGGCCGGCGGCGGCAAGAACGGCCGGTTGTTGCTCGAGAAGATCACCGCCAGCGACCGCGTCCGCGCGCGGAATCGTGCGGCGAAGACCTGGGCGATCATGCCGCCCATCGAGGCGCCGGCGATGTGTGCCCGGTCAATGCCGAGGTGATCGAGCACGGCGGCGGCGTCGTCGGCCATGTGCTCGAGGGTGTAGTCGGCATCGCCGGGCATGCCCACCCAGAACTTGAGCATGCGCGGGATCATCGGCCCCGCGGAACGCCCCCGCTTGGTCTTGCTGGACAGGCCGACATCGCGGTTGTCGTAGCGGATCACCCGCAAACCTTCGGAGACGAGCTTCTCGCAGAACCCGTCGCGCCACAGCAGCAGCTGCGAACCCAGCCCCATGATCAACAGCACGGCCGGATCGTTCGGGTCGCCCATGTCCTCGTAATAGATGCCCAGGTCACCGGAACGTGCTGTGCCGCTTCGGATTTCCATGCCGCCAGACCTCCCTAAACCTCAACGTCGGATTGGTGCTCGCGGCTGACCTCCACCATGAAGTTGGCGAAGTACCCGGTGAGCTGCGGGTCGGACATCATCTGCCACCTCGGCGCCAGCAACTTCATATACCGCTCGACGTAGAGGAACTGCTTACCGATCAGCACCAGCTCGCGAGGCAGCTTGACGTCGTAGGCGTCGGCCAGCGCCGACAGCTGCCTACCGATGTCGGCATACGACAGCTCGCCCAGCGACTGCATGGTCAGCGGGGTAGCGAACTTCTCCAGGTCCTTGGCGGCCTGGGCCTCGGGCTTCATAGTGCCCACGGCGCCCATCAACACGACGATCTTCCCGGCCGCGGCGTGGTCCTTCTTGACCAGCAGCGCGTACACCAGCTCACGCAGCAGCCAGCGGGTGCGCGGATCGATGCGGCCCATGATGCCGAAGTCGAAGAACACGATGCGGCCCTGGTCGTCGACGTAGAGATTGCCGGCGTGCAGGTCGCCGTGGAACAGACCGTGCCGCAGCCCGCCCTCGAACACACTGAACAGCAGCGCCTTGACCAACTCGGTGCCGTCGAACCCGGCCTTGCGGATGGCGGCGGCGTTGTCGATGCGGATGCCTTCCACCCGTTCCATTGTCAGCACCCGCTCGCTGGTGAACTTCCAGTACACCTGCGGCACCCTGATGTTCTTGCCGAGCGGTGACGCGTGCAGGTGGGAAATCCAGGCGTCCATTGACTGCGCCTCGAGGCGGAAGTCCAGCTCCTCAGCCAGGTTGTCGCTGAAGTCCGCGACGACGTCTTGGGCGGACAGCCGGCGGCCCAATTTTGCCAGCTCCACGGTCTGCGCGAAGCGCTTGAGGATCTGCAAGTCGGCGGCCACCCGGCGACGGATGCCCGGCCGCTGGATTTTGACGACGACCTGCTCGCCGCTGTGCAGGGTGGCGTAGTGCACCTGGGCGATGGACGCCGACGCGAACGGTTCTTCTTCGAAGGTGGCGAACAACTCCGACGGGTCAGCCCCGAGCTCCTCGGCGAACAGCTTGTGCACCTCGTCTTTGTTGGCCGGCGGCACGCGGTCGAGCAGGTCGCGGAATTCACGCGACAGCTGTTCGCCGAATGCGCCCGGGCTGGACGCGATGATCTGCCCGAACTTGACGTAGGTGGGGCCCAGGTCGGCGAAGGTCTGCGGGAGCTGCTTGATGACCTTTTGCTGCAACGGACCCTTGCCCGGCAGTTTGGTGACGACGCGTGCGGCGGTGCGGGTGAGCTGCCAACCGGTCACGCCGATGCGGGCCACCTCGACCGGCAACGGCACCCGGTCAAGTTTGGCTACCTCGCGGTGGTTGTTGGAACTCACTTGTGCAGTGTGCCAAATCGGTGGTGTCAAGTCCCAATTCCTGTGAGCCCGCTCACCGGAGGGGGACCTGGGCAAAGTTCTCGGTGAGGGCTTCGACGATCGGGCGCCACACTGGTTCGGGGAGGTCGTGGCCCATGCCGTCGATGACGACGAACCGGGCGCCCGGGATGGCCGCGGCAACCCTGCGGCCGTTGCGCGGCCGCACCATTGGGTCGTGCGAACCGTGTAGCACCACGGTGGGCGCGGTGATCGCCTTGCTGTAGGCGAGCAGGCTGCCGGTGCCCAGCACGGCGTCGAACTGGCGCAGCATGCCGGGCGGATAGTTGGACCGCTCGGCGAGCTGCTGGACGCGCTTGCGCAGCTCCGCCTCGGACGGCAGGAAGTTCGGGCCGTTGAATACCGCGATGTTGCGGACTTCGAAGGCCAGTCTCTCCTCGTCGGACGCGTCATCGCCAGGGCCGCCGAACGCCAGCCGAATCACCCGCAACGCCGGCAACCGAGAGAACGGTTTGCCGGTGGTGGACATGATGACGGCCAGCGACGCCACCCGCTGCGGTTCGCTGGCCGCCAGGATCTGCGCGATCATCCCGCCCATCGAGGCGCCGACGACGTGTGCCCGCGCGATGCCCAGGTGATCGAGCAGCGCGACCACGTCGCGCGTCATGTCGACCAGCGTGTAGGGCACCGGGCTGGTGCGGCCCAGCAGATAGCGCCACACCCGCCGGTAGACCGGGCCCTTGGCGCGCATCCCGTGCATCTTGGCCGACAGCCCGGTATCGCGGTGGTCGAACCGGATCACCCGATACCCCGCGTCGACGAGCTGAGCGCAGAAGCCGTCGGGCCACATCGGTAGCTGGGCGCCGAGCCCCATGATCAACAGCACCGGCGGGGCGCCCGGGTCGCCGAGATCTTCGTAAAACAGCTCGACGGCGCCCTGCTCAGTGTCGCGGCGGGCGAGGCCGCTACGAGTCAGCATGCTTCGTCCAAGGCCGTACCCAACCGTCGATTGTCCAGCCCTCCCGTCCGGCGATCAGCTCATACATGGTGGCGCCGTCGATGCTCTCCCGGATGATGTCGGCATGCCCGGAGTGGCGGGCCAGCTCGTTGATCACGTGCAGGATCACCCATCGCACCGACCAGGCTTTCAAGTTTCCGGGGAACCACGGGATGTCGGTCGGAACCGGCACCTCGGCGGCTAGGTCCGCGGTGTCCACCAGGCGCAGCGACTTGGCGTTCTCGGCCTCGAAGGCGCTCAGCAGTCCGTCCAGCGTCTCGTCCGGCCGCATCACGTGCTCTTCGGCGAACCCCTCGGCGATCTCGTCAAACGGCCTGCTGTCCCGCGGCGGGGCGTCGGGCGCCGCGGCGACCCGCGCCATCCAGCTGCGCTGCACACCGGTGGCATGCTTGATCAGCCCGCCAATCGACAGTTCGCTGACCGTCGGCCGCGCGCGAGCCTGCTCGTCGGTCAGGCCGTAGGCCACCGCGAAGAACGCGCTCTGGTGAAAGGCCAGATACTCGCGCAGGGCGCTGCGTTCATCGGTGACGGGCGAGGCGAGAGCAGGCATCGAGGGTCCTTCCGGTGGGCTGCCCTCAAGCCTGTCAAAAAATGCCGCGTCGTGACGCCGCGTGATGCCCGTCGGAGGTCGTAGGGTGCGGGAATGCAGGTGATCTCGGCAGAGTCGACGGAACTTTTCGTCGGGCCGCCGGACGCGCCGCTGCAGGTCGCCCGGGTGACCATCAGCGGCGGCACCGAGCCGACGCTGGTCCGGGTCGACGGCGACCGCTTGGGCGGCGAGACGCTCGCCCAAATCGGCCGGACCGTTGGCCAGTGCACTGTCGAGGTGCCGGTTGCCGTCGAGCACCCGGTCATCGGCCAGCGACGGGACGCGCTGGTGCACATCGATGGCAGCAGGACACCGTTCGCGTTCACCGTCGCCGAGCCCGGGTGGACGATGTTCATGATCAGTCACTTCCACTACGACCCGGTCTGGTGGAACACTCAAGGCGGTTACACCAGCCTCTGGACTGAGGAGCCGCCCGGAAAGTGCCGGCAGACCAACGGTTTCGAGCTGGTCCACGCGCATCTGGAGATGGCCCGCCGCGAACCGGAATACAAATTCGTGCTCGCCGAAGTCGACTACCTCAAGCCGTACTGGGACACCCATCCCGAGGACCGCGCCGACCTGCGCCGCCTGATCGCCGAGGGTCGGGTGGAGATCATGGGCGGCACTTACAACGAGCCCAACACCAACCTCACCAGCCCCGAGACGACGATCCGAAACCTGGTTCACGGCATAGGATTTCAGCATGACGTGCTGGGCGGCAACCCGGCCACCGCCTGGCAGCTCGATGTCTTCGGTCACGATCCGCAGTTTCCGGGGATGGCCGCCGACGCCGGGCTGACGTCGAGTTCCTGGGCGCGCGGACCGCACCACCAATGGGGCCCGATGCACAACGAGGGCGGCGTCGCAGGCATGCAGTTCTGCAGCGAATTCGAATGGATCTCGCCGTCGGGGCGCGGGCTGCTCACGCACTATATGCCCGCGCACTACTCGGCTGGCTGGTGGATGGACGAGTCGACCTCGGTGGCCGAAGCCGAGCAGGCCACCTACCAGCTCTTCGCAGAGCTGAAGAAGGTCGCGCTGACCCGCAACGTGCTGTTGCCGGTCGGCACCGACTACACGCCACCGAACAAGTGGGTCACCGAGATTCACCGAGACTGGGCTTCGCGCTACACCTGGCCACGGTTCGTCTGCGCGCTGCCGAGCGAATTCTTCGCCGCCGTGCGGGCCGATCTGGATGCCCGTGCGCTGGTGCCGTCGCCGCAAACGCGTGACATGAACCCGATCTACACCGGCAAGGACGTGTCGTTCATCGACACCAAGCAAGCCAACCGCGCCGCCGAAAACGCCGTCCTGGACGCCGAGAAGTTCGCGGTGTTCGCGGGGCTGCTCGCCGGCGCCGACTACCCGCAGGCCGCGCTGGCCAAGGCATGGGTGCAGCTGGCCTACGGCGCACACCACGACGCAATCACCGGGTCGGAATCCGACCAGGTCTACCTCGACCTGTTGACCGGCTGGCGCGACGCGTGGGAGCTCGGCCGCGCGGCTCGGGACAACTCGCTGGCGCTGCTGTCCAGCGCCGTGGAGGGCCATTCAAACGACTCAGTGGTGGTGTGGAACCCGTTGGCGCACAACCGAACCGATGTCGTCACTTGTCGGCTCGACGTGCCGGTCGGGGCCGGGGTGCGGGTGCTGGACCACGACGGCGCCGAGCTGCCCGCGGTTGTCGAGCACGACGGACGGTCGGTCAGCTGGCTGGCGAACGACGTGCCATCGTTGGGTTGGCGGGCCTACCGCTTGGTCGCTGGCAAGACCTCGACGGCCTGGAAGTCGGTGCGCGGCAAGCAGATTGCGAACGAATATTGCCGTCTGGTTGTCGACCCGGCTCGCGGCGGCGGGGTGTCGTCTCTCATACACGGCGGCCGGCAGCTGATCGCGGGTGGCCGGGTGGGCAACGAGCTGGCGGTCTACGAGGAATACCCGGCGCACCCGACCGGCGGCGAGGGCCCATGGCACCTGCTGCCCAAGGGGCCGGTGGTCTGCTCGTCGGAAACGTCCGCCGAGGTACGGGCTTATCGCAGCCCGCTGGGCCAGCGGCTGGTCGTGGCGGGCCGGATCGGTGAGCTGCTGCGCTACACCCAGACGCTCACACTGTGGCACGGCGTCGACCGGGTGGACTGCACCTCCACGATCGACGACTTCACCGACGCCGACCGGCTGCTGCGACTGCGCTGGCCGTGCCCGGTGCCGGGCGCCATGCCGGTCAGCGAGGTCGGTGACGCCGTCGTCGGGCGTGGTTTCGCCTTGCTGCACAGGCCTGATTCGGGATCTCAATCCGTCGACACCGCCGACCACCCATGGACCCTGGACAACCCGGCCTACGGCTGGTTCGGGCTGTCGTCGGCGGCCCGGGTGCGGGTCGGCGATAGTGTCCGAGCGGTGTCGGTGGCCGAGGTGGTCGCGCCGACCGAGCCGATGGGCGGCCTGTTGGCGCGCGACCTGGTGGTCGCGCTGGTGCGTGCCGGGGTCACGGCGACCTGCAGCAGCGCTGACAAGCCCCGCTACGGTCGCCTCGGCGTCGACTCGAACCTCCCGGATGCCCGTATCGCGCTGGGCGGGCCGGGCCAGAACGCCTTCACCAAGGCCGTGCTGGCCGCCGCCGATCCGGCCTACAGCGTCGAGGTCGAGCGGCAGCTCGCCGAGAATGGCCGGGCCACGGTGTGGGTGCCCGCCGCAGCGCCGTTGGCGGCCGGCTGGATCCCCGGCGCCGACCTGCGGGATGCGCGAGCGCTGCCGGTGCTGGTGATCGCGAGTCGCGAGGACGCCGATCTCGGCCCGGCGATCACGTCGGTGGCCGACGACCTCGTCGACGCCGAGATCCTCGTCAGCCAGCGGGCCCCGTCAGGCCTGCAGCGCTTCGAGCCCTTTACCGTCGCGCTACTCAACCGCGGGGTGCCCAGCTTCGCGGTCGAGACCGACGGCACGCTGCACACCGCGCTGATGCGGTCCTGCACCGGCTGGCCGTCGGGCGTCTGGACCGACGAGCCGCGCCGCACCGCGCCCGACGGCTCGAACTTCCAGCTGCAGCATTGGACGCACATTTTCGACTACGCGCTGGTCTGCGGTGCGGGTGACTGGCGCCACGCCGAGATCCCAGCCCGCAGTGCTGGCTTCTCCAACCCGCTGCTGGCCGTAACGGCGTCCGGCCGGGTCGGCGGGCTACCCGCCACCGGTTCGCTGCTGCAGGTCGACCCGGCCGGCGCCGTGCAACTGGGTGCGCTCAAGGCGGCGGGCAACCCGCTGGCGCACGGCAGCGCTCACCCGGTCGACCCCAGCCGGGTGGCCATCCGGCTGGTCGAAACCCGCGGCGGCGACACCGACGTCGTCGTGCGCTCGCCGCTGGGCACGGTGTCCGAGTTGCGGTTCGCCGATCTGCTGGAGCGGTCGCAGGGTCGGCGCCAACTCACCAGGTTGCACGGCTACCAGATCGGCACCGCGCTGGCGCGACTCGACCTGCCCAGGCTGGTCGACGGCGGGGACACGGCGTTGGCCCCGCAGGCCGAGAACTGCCAGCCGCTGTACGCGCGGTACTGGCTGCACAACCGCGGGCCGGCCCCGCTGGGCGGGCTGCCCGCGGTGGCCCACCTGCATCCTCACCGGCTCACCGCGGCCGCGGGCGAAGAGTTGACGCTACGCCTGACCGCGGCCAGCGACAGCTGCGATGCGCCGCTGGCCGGCACCGTCACGCTGGTGTGCCCGCACGGTTGGTCGGCCAGTGCGGCCGAGCTGCCCTTCACGCTGCGGTCCGGCGAACACCTGGAAGCCGATGTGGCGCTGAAGATACCCGCGCACGCCGATCCCGGTCTGTATCCGGTGCGGGCCCAGCTGCAGGTCACCGGCGCCGATCTCCCGCCCGCCTGGCATCAGGTCGTTGAAGACGTATGCCTGATCTCGGTGGACGGGGCCGACGACGGTGGGCTGCTGTACCTGGTCGACGGGCCGGCCGACGTCGAGGTGGCCGCGGGCGACTCAGCTCGCCTGGCCGTCACCGTCGGCAGCGACGCGTGCGCCGACCTGAGCCTGGAGGCCCACGTGATCAGCCCGTGGGGGACCTGGGAATGGATCGGCCCGGCAACGCTGGGCGCGGTGCTACCCGGCCGCGGCGCTCTCGAGCTTGGCTTCGACGTGAGCCCGCCGGCCTGGGTGGAACCGGGCCAGTGGTGGGCCCTGATCCGGGTCGGCTGCGCCGGCCGGCTGGTGTACTCACCCGCGGTGAAGGTGACGGTCCGATGATCACGGCTGTCGCGGCGACGGTCGGTGGCGTCGCGGTGCCGGTGGACGAGGTCGACGCGCGCGAGGCGCGGCTGCGCCGTTCTCGTCAGGGCCCGCTGGCGGCTGCGCTGCCGGCAGCGGGCACCAGTGAGGGCAGGCAGCTGCGTCGCTGGCTGACCCAACTGATCGTGACCGAACGGGTGGTCGCCGCCGAGGCCGCTGCGCTCGCCGTGACCCCGCGGGACGCACCGAGCGAGGCCGAGCTGCTGCCCGACACCACGGCCCGGCTGGAGATCGGCAGCATCGCCGCGGCGGCGCTGTCGGACCCCTATGCGCGCGCATTGTTCGCCCGCGTCACCGCCGCGGTCGACGTCAGCGACGATGACGTGGCCGGCTACCATGCCCGAAACCCGTTGCGGTTCGCCGCGACTGGCCCCGGCCACCACGGCTGGCGCGCCCCGGCCGTCGCCGCTCCGCCCTTGCACGAGGTGCGCGCTCTGATCGCCGACCACTTGCGGGCGGCCGCGCGGCGCCGCGCCTTCCGAGTGTGGCTCGACGAACGCCGGGCCGAGCTGGTGCGGCTGGCACCGGGATACGAGCACCCCGGCGATCCGCGTCAACCCGACAACACCCACCGGCATTGAACCGCGGATGCTCACCCTGACCCTTGACATCGGCGGCACCAAGATCGCCGCCGGTCTCGTCGACCCGTCTGGCGCCTTGGTGCATGTCGCCACCCGGCCGACTCCGAAAGACCAAGGGGAAGAACAGATTTGGTTTGTCATTCAGCGGATGATCGTCGACGCGATGCAAGCCGCCGGAGGTGCGATCCGCGCGGTCGGCATCGCATCGGCCGGCCCCATCGACGTGGCGACGGGGACCGTCAGCCCGATCAACATCCCCTGCTGGCGCGGCTTTCCGCTGCGAGACCGGGTCGCGGCCGTGGCGCCGGGCGTGCCGGTGCAGCTGGCCGGCGACGGCGTGTGTATGGCACTCGGCGAGCACTGGCGTGGCGCCGGCCGGGGCGCCGACTTCCTGCTCGGCATGGTGGTCTCCACCGGGGTGGGCGGTGGGCTGGTGCTCGAGGGGGTCCCGTATCACGGGCGGACCGGTAATGCCGGCCACGTCGGCCACGTCGTGGTCGAGCTAGACGGGCAGCTGTGCTCCTGCGGCGGCCACGGGTGTGTGGAGACGGTCGCGGCTGGGCCGTGGATGACGCGGTGGGCGCTGGCCAACGGGTGGGCGGCGCCGCCCGGCGCCGACGCCGCGGTGCTGGCCGAAGCGGCCGACGCCGGGGATGCGGTGGCCGTGCGGGCATTTCGCCGCGGCGCCACCGCGCTGGCCGCGATGATCGCCTCGGTCGGGGCGGTGTGCGACTTGGATCTGGTCGTTGTCGGCGGCGGAGTCGCCAAGTCTGGCCGGACGCTGTTCGACCCGCTGCACGAGGCATTGGCCGGCTACGCAGGTCTGGACTTCATCTGCGGCCTGCGGGTGGTGCCCGCTGCGCTTGGCGGCGACGCCGGTCTGATCGGCGCGGCAGCATTGGTCTCATCTGTCAGGTGAGCCACTGGGCGGACCCATATGGCCCATACGGCTTTGTGCCCGCCTCCGAGCGATTTTGAGTCGATGTGGTACGGCGTGCGACCGTCCGAGGATGAACAACCTGCGGGGTATCGAACTTCGCTACCTACTCACGATGCACCTGTTTGCGGTCGACAGTCTGGCCGGTAAATGAGTGCGGGTGCTGCGGGTCGAGGCAAATTGCTCGGAGACGGGCATCTTTAACGAGTCAACGCGCATCTCCTCCGGCAGAGGCTGAAGTGGCAGATGTGGTTATCGCCATTTTGGCTGATAGCGGCAGGCCACGCTATTGTGGATGCCGATCCACCGAAGACCGTCGGTCACCGAGCAATCGGTTGAAGGTCCGGGAATTCCCGGCGGCCCACGCAGGAGGACGAGGCAGACCGTGTCGGCGTGCGCCGACGTTCACGCCCCGACCGCTTCCTGCGTCGGGGCGTTCGTCATTTCCGGGCCGTGACCCCCAAGGAGGTATGCATGGCCCGGGCTGACAAAGCCACCGCCGTTGCAGACATTGCCGAGCAGTTCAGGGCTTCCACTGCCACCGTGATCACGGAATATCGTGGTCTGTCCGTGGCCAATCTGGCCGAGCTGCGGCGGTCGCTGGCCGGCTCGGCGACCTACTCGGTCGCCAAGAACACGCTGATCAAGCGGGCCGCCTCGGAGGCGGGCGTCGAGGGACTCGACGAGCTGTTCGTCGGACCGACCGCGATCGCATTCGTCAGCGGCGAGGCGGTCGACGCCGCCAAGACCATCAAGACCTTCGCCAAGGAGCACAAGGCGCTGGTCATCAAAGGCGGCTACATGGACGGTCACCCGCTGACCGTCGCCGAAGTCGAGCGCATTGCCGACCTGGAGTCGCGCGAGGTGCTGCTCGCCAAACTGGCCGGGGCGATGAA